>CAZJTB010000336.1:0-3786 GCA_964548485.1 uncultured Chryseobacterium sp.
CCGCATCGATGCCCAGGATGTAGAAGGGCTTCACCAGCAGGTTCAGCGCCAGCAGCAGGATGAGGTTGGCGAGGAAGGAGCGCTGCATTCCGGGCCGCAAGCTATCCGTTCGCCATGGTGACGATGATGGCCGCATGCCAAAGCAGGCCCGCCGATCGCAGCCCGATGTGTTGCCCACCGCACCGACATTTGCCCGATGCGCATCGCCGTGAACACCCGCCTGCTGCTGCCCGGGAAGCTCGAGGGCATCGGTTGGTTCACGCACGAAACCCTGCGACGCATCGTGGCCGCGCATCCCGAGCACGAGTTCCTCTTCCTCTTCGACCGCAAGCCCGATGCGCGGTTCCTGTACGCGCCCAATGTGACGCCCGTGGTGATGGGCCCGCCCACGCGCCACCCCCTGCTCTACCGCCTCTGGTTCGATTGGCGGCTCCCCCAGAGGCTGAAGGCCATCAAGGCCGACGCCTTCATCAGCCCCGATGGCTTCCTGGCCTTGCGCAGCGCCATTCCCACGCTGGCCGTGATCCACGACCTCAACTTCGAGCACTACCCCGAGGACCTGCCGCGCGCCTATAGCGCTTACTACCGCCGCCTCTTCCCGCGCTTCGCGCACCACGCCACGCGCCTGGCCACGGTGAGCGAGTTCAGCCGACGCGACATCGCCCGGCGCTACGAGGTGGACGAGGGGCGCATCGACGTGGTGTACAACGGCGTGGGCGAGGTATTCCGTCCGCTCAGCGAGCCCGAGAAGGCCGCCGCCCGCGAGCGCTTCGCCGGCGGCGCGCCCTATTTCATCTGCGTGGGCTCGCTGCATCCGCGCAAGAACATCGCCCGGCTGCTCCTGGCATTCGACCAGCTGCTGGAGCAGCATCCATCAGACCTGCGGTTGCTGATCGTGGGCGAGCGCTTCTGGTGGGACGCGCGCATGCAGCAGGCCTGGGCGCAGGTGAAGCACAAGGACCGCGTGCGCTTCACGGGCCGCCTGGCGCAGGCCGATCTGCATCTGGCGCTGGGCGCGGCGCACGCCCTGGCCTTCACCAGCTACTTCGAGGGCTTCGGCATCCCGGTGGCCGAGGCCATGCGCTGCGGCGTGCCCGTGGTGGCGGCCGAGGCCACCTGCCTGCCCGAGATCGCCGGCGACGCAGCGTACTACTGTGACCCCTTCAGCGTGGCCGACATCAGCCGCGCGCTGTTCGATGTTTGGAGCGATCACGCGCTGTGCGACCAGTTGCGCGCCGCCGGCCTGAAGCGCGCGCAGCGCTATACCTGGGACAAGGCCGCCGAGGCGCTGTGGGCCAGCTTCGAGCGCATGTGCGCCGATGGCGGATTGCGGATCAACGCCTGAGCATGGCCATGGCGCTCCTCGCGAACCACACGAAGAGCCTCCTGGAAGCGGGCTGCGATGAGGCGGGCCGCGGCTGCCTCGCGGGGCCGGTGGTGGCGGCCGCCGTGATCCTGCCCCCGCGCATACGCCTGCCCGGCCTGGACGACAGCAAGAAGCTGAGCGAGGCTGCACGCGATGCGCTGCGGCCCATGATCGAGGAGCAGGCGCTGGCCTGGGCCGTGGCCGTGGTGGGGCCCGCGGAGATTGATGCCATCAACATCCTCAACGCGTCGCTGCTCGCCATGCACCGCGCCGTCGAGGCCCTGCGCGTGCGGCCGCAGCACCTGCTCATCGATGGCAACCGCTTCAAGGCCTATCCCGGCATCGCGCACTCGTGTCACACCAAGGGCGATGGGCGGTTCCGCAGCATCGCCGCTGCCAGCATCCTGGCCAAGACGCACCGTGATGCGCTCATGCGCCAGTTGCACCTGGACCATCCGCAGTACGGCTGGGAGGTGAACAAGGGCTATCCCACCGCCGCCCACCGCACCGCCATCGCCGAGCACGGCGCCAGCCCACACCACCGGCGGAGCTTCCGGCTACTGCCCGATCAGCTCGCGCTGTTCTGACCGGCGCCACCGGGCGATCCACAGGCCCGTGTGCGCAAGGCCGCGCCAGCCTATCGGGCTGGTGGCGGCCGCACCGGCACCTTTGCCCTCCACCATGCGCCGCGCCCTCACCTGGCTCCTGCTCGCCGTCGTACTCACCGCCGCCGGCTGGACGCTGTGGAATTGGAATGCGCAAATCATGACCACTGCGGATCCCTGGCGCGCGATCCCGACAGAGGCGGCGGTGGTGGTGGAGGTGGATGACGCCTGGTCGGCCTGGAGCCGGTTCGCGCATGGCAGCCTCATCGGGCGACAATGGGAGCAGCACGCAGCCGTGGGCGCGCTGGCCCGGTTAGTGGCGGCAACACAGGAGCGGATTGAAGCGGACACGGAACTGAAGGCCGATGCTGGCGGAGGCCATGTCATCATCGCCGTGCTGCGCGATGGAGCCCATGGCGCCGCCGCGCTGGCAGTGGGCACCTGCGCCTTGCCGCAACGCGCCGCCCGCCTCTTCGACGCAGCGAACGCGGACGACCTCGCCAAGGGCAGAACGATTCGAATAGCGGCCGATTCCACGGGCACCTCGCTCGTCCTGGCCTGGAAGGATGGCCTGTGGCTGCTGTCCAACTCGGCCAACCTCATCGATGAAGGCCTGCTCCAGCTGCAGCGTGGTCGCCCCATCACCGACGATGCGCTCTTCATGCAGGCCCGCGCCACCCTGGCTGCCGATGCCGATGCGCAGGTGCTGGTCCGTACCGAGCGCTTCCTCGGGCTCCTGTCCGGAATCTGGTCGCCGGCCGATCTGGAGCGGCAGGTGGTGCCTGCGGGGTGGCTGGCGCTGGACGTGCGCGCCCATGCCGAAACGATGCTGCTCACCGGATTGCTGGTCCCTGCCGCAGGCAGCGCCTGGCAGGAATCGATGGCGTCCCATGGCACCGGCACCTGGGACGTTGCGCGCGTGCTGCCCGGCACGGTGGTGCTGCTCGAAGCACGCAATGCCGCGCCCGGCGATGCAACGGCAGAGCCCACCGAGGCCCTTGCGCCGTGGATGCGCGGCGCGGTTGCCGTGGGCCGTTCCGCCGAGCCTGCACGGAGCTGGCTGATCGCCGAAGCCGACGACCCTGAGCGCGCGGTCGCCGAACTAAAGTCGCCTTGCGCGCAGGCTGCCTGCGACACGCTGCATCATCGCGGCTACCGCATCGAGCATCAGCCTGCGCCCAACGCGCACGAGCTTCTCCTGGGCCGCTCGGCCATGCTTCCGCAGCAACCCTGGTGGACCGTGCTTGGCACCAAGGCGGTGATGAGCGATGATGCGGAGGCCGTGAAAGCGAGCATCGACGCCTGGCTCGATGGCGGAAGCCTCGCCGAAGCGGCATCGGCGCGCGCGCAATTCGCGCGGATGAGCAATGATGCGGCCTTCACCTGGTGGTGCGACCTGGCCCGGGGAGGCGGCGCCTTCCTGCAAGGCAGCGGCGATGATGCGGCGCTCGGGAGCGGCGATCGCCTTGGCCTGCTCAACAGCCTTGCGGCGATCAGCGTGCAGGCCTCTCCGGCACCGTTGGGCTGGCTCCATGCCTCCATCATCCTGCACGCACCGCACGCCACGGGTGGCCGGGCCTCGTCACCCGCGGCGGACGCGCTCTGGAACTGCTCCGTGGGAGCGTCCATCATCAGCGGTCCCTACATCGTGGCGAACCATACCAATGGCATGCGCGAGGTGCTGGTGCAGGATTCGCTGCACCGCATCCACCTCATCAGCCCCTCGGGCAAGGTGCTCTGGAGCCGGTCGCTCGATGGCGCGCTGCTGGGCCCGCCGCATCAGGTGGATCGCTTCAAGAACGGCAAGCTGCAGCT
>CAZJTB010000337.1:0-3770 GCA_964548485.1 uncultured Chryseobacterium sp.
GGGGAGCTTGCTCCTGACCGGTACCCGCGAAAGTGGTAGCGCCATGGGCCGAAGCTACGCCAGCTCCCCGCAATGGCGTGTCAGCTGAGCCTGGCCGATGGCCACAGGTCACTCCTTCGCAATGGACGCCGCGAGGTATTCGCGGTTCAGGCGGGCGATGTGTTCGAGGCTGATCTGCTTGGGGCATTCCACCTCGCAGGCGCCGGTGTTGCTGCAGTTGCCGAAGCCCTCCTTGTCCATCTGCTCCACCATGGCCAGCGCTCGTCGCTTCGCCTCGGGGCGGCCCTGGGGAAGCAGCGCGAGCTGCGAGACCTTCGCCGCCGTGAACAGCATGGCCGAACCATTCGGACAGGTGGCCACGCAGGCCCCGCAGCCGATGCAGGTGGCCGCGTCGAAGGCCTTGTCGGCATCATCCTTTGGGATGGGCACGGCGTTGCCATCCACGAGGTTGCCGCTGGTGTTCACGCTCACGAAGCCGCCGGCGGCCTGGATGCGGTCGAAGGCGCTGCGGTTGGTCGAAAGGTCCTTGATCACCGGGAAGGCCGCGCTGCGCCAGGGCTCCACGTGGATGGTGTCGCCATCCTTGAACTTGCGCATGTGCAGCTGGCAGGTGGTGATGCCGCGGCCCGGGCCGTGCGCCTCGCCGTTGATGAAAAGGCTGCACATGCCGCAGATGCCCTCGCGGCAGTCATGATCGAAGGCCACGGGGTCCTTGCCCTCGCGGATCAGCTGGTCGTTCAGCACGTCGAGCATCTCCAGGAAGGACATGTCCTCGGACACATCGTTCACGGGATAGGTCTCCATGCGGCCCTTGTCGTTGGGACCGCTCTGGCGCCAGATCTTGAGTGTGAGCTTCATTGCAATGCGGTTGAAGGGTGCGAGGGTGTGAGGGTGCGAGGGTTGCGCTCCTTGGTCATCGCTTGATTTCCAGTTTGGACATGAAATTCAACAGACCAGCACTGCAGCGCATGATCAGGTCCATTACAGGCGCCGTCTCCGCTTGGGTCAGGTACTCCACATCAATGGCGTTCAGCAGCTGCGACTCCACCTCGTGGATCGACCCGCGAGAATAACATAGGCCGAGGTTCAAGTAACCCGTGCGGTTGCGTCCCCAGCCTTCAGCGATATTCGACGGTACGGAAACAGCGGCTCGCCGAAGCTGTGAGGTCAGACCGTACATCTCTTCTTTCGGGAACTTCGCCGTGAGCTTGTAAACCAATCTCACCAATTCCTGGCCTTGCTGCCATACCCGGAAGTCCTTGAAGTTCTGGGCTCTTTTGTCCGACCCCGGTTCGCTCACCATGCTCAGGTCCCCGCCGATCTCGGGATATTCAAGATGCCACTTCTTGCCTTCCTCTTCCTTGGTCATAGTCTTCCTGTTTGATCATCATCGCTCCACAGATCGATCGATCCCCTCTCACACCCTCGCACCCTTTCACCCTCTCACTCTCTCACTCTCTCACTACTTGTAACTCCTCTGCGTCAGCTTCACCTCCTCGAACGTCAGCGGCTCCTTGTGCAGGTTGGCCTTGCCCGCATCGCCGGTCCACTCCCACGCGGCCACGTACGCGTAGTTGGCATCGTCTCGCTTGGCCTCTCCCTGCTGCGGACCGTCGGTCTCCGCGTATTCCTCGCGGAAATGGCCGCCGCAGCTCTCGTTGCGGTCCAGCGCATCCAGGCACATCAGCTCGCCCAGCTCCAGGAAGTCGGCCACGCGACCGGCCTTCTCCAGCTCCTGGTTGAATTCGTTGGCCTTGCCCGGCACGCGCACGTCGCGCCAGAACTCCTCGCGGATCCGGCGGATCTCCGCGATCGCCTCCTTCAGCCCCTGCTCGTTGCGGGCCATGCCGCACTTGTCCCACATCACCTTGCCCAGGCGGCGATGGAACTCATCCACCGGCTTGGTGCCCATGTTGTTGATGAAGTGGTTGATGCGGTCCGTCACCTCCTTCTCAGCGGCGTCGAACTCGGGACGCTTGGTGTCGATGGGGCCGGTGCGGATGTCGTCGGCCAGGTAATCGCCCACGGTGTAGGGGATCACGAAGTAGCCATCGGCTAACCCCTGCATGAGGGCTGAAGCGCCGAGGCGGTTGGCGCCGTGGTCGCTGAAGTTGGCCTCGCCCAGCGCGAAGAGGCCGGGCACCGTGGTCTGCAGGTTGTAATCCACCCAGAGGCCGCCCATGGTGTAGTGCACGGCGGGGTAGATCTTCATCGGCTCCTTGTAAGGGTTCTCGCCGACGATGTTCTCGTACATGTCGAAGAGGTTGCCGTACTTCTCGCTCACCACCTGCTCGCCCAGCTCGCGGATCTTCTCCTTGCTCGGGTTCTCCAGCTTCAGGATGTTGGCCTGGGTCTTCCCGTAGCGCTCGATGGCCGAGCTGAAATCCAGGTACACGGCCTCGCCGGTCCTGTTCACGCCGAAGCCCGCATCGCACCGCTCCTTGGCGGCGCGGCTGGCCACGTCGCGCGGCACCAGGTTGCCGAATGCCGGGTAGCGGCGCTCCAGGTAGTAGTCACGGTCCTCCTCGGCGATGTCGGTCCCCTTCTTCTTCCCTTCGCGGATGGCCTTGGCGTCCTCGAGCTTCTTGGGCACCCAGATGCGGCCGTCGTTGCGGAGCGATTCGCTCATGAGCGTGAGCTTGCTCTGGTGCGTGCCGCTCACCGGGATGCAGGTGGGGTGGATCTGCGTGTAGCAGGGGTTGCCGAAGTAGGCCCCGCGCTTGTGCGCCTTCCATGCGGCGGTGACGTTGCTGCCCATGGCGTTCGTGCTCAGGAAAAACACGTTGCCGTACCCGCCGGTGCACAGCAGTACCGCGTGGGCGCCATGGCGCTCGATCTGGCCGGTGATGAGGTCCCGGGCGATGATGCCGCGCGCCTTGCCGTCCACCACCACCACATCGAGCATCTCGTGGCGGCTGTACATCTTCACGGAGCCCTTGCCCACCTGGCGCATCAGCGCGCTGTAGGCGCCGAGCAGCAGCTGCTGGCCGGTCTGCCCGCGGGCGTAGAAGGTGCGGCTCACCTGCACGCCGCCGAAGGAGCGGTTGTCCAGCAGCCCGCCGTAGTCGCGGGCGAAGGGCACGCCCTGGGCCACGCACTGGTCGATGATGTTGGCGCTCACCTCGGCCAGGCGGTACACGTTGGCCTCGCGGGCCCGGTAGTCGCCGCCCTTCACCGTGTCGTAGAACAGACGGTAGGTGCTGTCACCGTCGTTCATGTAGTTCTTGGCGGCGTTGATGCCCCCTTGGGCCGCGATGCTGTGTGCCCGGCGCGCGCTGTCCTGGAAGCAGAAGGCTTTGACGTTGTAGCCCATCTCGGCCAGTGAGGCCGCGGCGCTGGCTCCGGCGAGGCCCGTGCCCACTACGATCACGTCGATGCGGCGCTTGTTGGCCGGCGCCACGATGCGCATGTGGCCCTTGTGGTAGGTCCACTTCTTGTCGATGGGGCCGGGGGGGATCTTGCTGTCTAATGCCATTTTCAGTGGACTGTTGGGAGTTGCAGGTTGACACGGGTTGAGGGTTGGGGCCGCCCCCCAACTTCATCAACTATCAACCTGCAACCAGCGAGTGCCATGTGCGAGGGGCGCGCTAGCGGTTAACGAACATCCAAACGGGAATCAAGGCGAAGAGCACCGGCACCACCACGGCGAAGAAGACGCCGACGTTCTTGATCACCGGCGTGTAGCGGGGGTGGTTTACGCCCAGCGATTGGAATGCGCTCTGGAAGCCGTGCAGCAGGTGGAAGGCGAGCACGGCCATCATCGCCACATA
>CAZJTB010000338.1:0-3760 GCA_964548485.1 uncultured Chryseobacterium sp.
AAACTTATCTTAAAAACCTGGTTTTGGCAACCTATTGAAACTAAAAAAGATTATTGCTCTTGGCCATGTCGCCCTTGGTATCGGCCAGCTTATCGCCGGCCTTGGCCAGCTGCTTCTCATAACCCGCGATCTGCGCCTGCGCAACGGCCCGGTTGTACTTCACGGCGAGGGTGCGCATGTAGGCTTCCTGTCCGTCCTTGCTGACGGTGGGCGTGGAGTCGTTCAGCGCGAAGGCCACGGTAAGCCTGGCGAGGTCGGCCTTCTTCTCCTGGTTGGCCGCGGCCGCTGCCATCACGGCCTCGCTCACCTGGGCGAGCCGCAAGCCCAGCGCCTTGGCAGGCTTGCTCTTGGTCACGGCCGTGCTCACCGCCTGCATATCGGCCATCCACCAGCCCATCACATCGCTCGCCTCGGCCTCCTGCACGGCAATGCTCCAGGCTGGCAGCATGAAGGCGCCGTTCTGCAGGCTGTCGGGCACTACGGCGATGGCCTTGTCCCATTGGAGCGCATACCCCTCGCGGGTCTTGCCGGATTGCGCGAAGGCGACGGTTGCCAGCAGCATCGCTGAGCTGGCGATCAGGATCTTCATGGTATGGGTGCGTTTAGGAACGGGCAAGATAACCCGCTGCGTCTGACGTTGCTGCCGGTGAAAGTCACTGCGCCGTCGGCAGCTCCTGCAGGGCGCGGTACACACGGTGCATGGGCAGGCCCATCACGGTGTAGAAGCTTCCTTCGATCCGGTCTACGGCGGTGTAGCCGATCCAATCCTGCACGCCATACGCGCCAGCCTTGTCCAGCGGGCGGTGGCGCTCCACGTAGTAAGCGATCTCCGCGGCACGGAGCGCGCGGAAATGCACCACTGCGATATCCGAGAAGCTCACGAGCCCGTGCTGGGTGCGCAGGCAAACGCCGGTGATGACGCGGTGCGAGCGGCCGGAGAGCAAGGCAAGCATGCGCCGGGCATCGGCATCGTCGGCAGGCTTGTTCAGGAGATGCGCGCCGGAGGCGTCATCGATCAGCACGGTGGTGTCAGCGGTGATGAGGACCTGGTCGGAAGCCAGCGTGCCTTCCCACGCCCCGGCCTTCTTCCGCGCCAGGTGCTCGGCCACCTGGTCATCGGGCATCCCCGGCGGCGGCGTCTCGTCCACATCCACGCTGGTGATTTCCACAGGCAGGTCGAGACCTTGCAGCAACTGCCGCCGGCGCGGTGAGGCGGAGGCGAGGATAAATCGCCAGGGGAAGATGGGTGGCGCGGCACTCATAGGAAACGGATAATCGCTGCGAAGCCCGCGCCCATCACCATGGCCACCTTCATCAAGGCCCCCGCCCGCACATGCTCGGAGCGGCGCACGGCATTGTAGGTGAAGCCCGCCGAGAGCAGCAGCGGCGCGATGATGCCCAACTGGATGTACCAATAGGCCAGGTTGCCCCGCAGCGCGGGCACGAGCATGTGCAGCGCCAACAGCGCCAGGATGAGCAGCGCGATGTACGCCAGCACGAGCGCCTTGGCCCAGCGCGGGCCCCAGACGATGGGCACCGTGCGGCAGCCATGCGCGGCATCGCCCTTCACATCGGCCATGTCTTTCTGCAGCTCGCGCACCAGCGAGGAGAGGAAGGCGAAGGCGGTGAAGCCCAGCACCCACCACCAGAGCGCGGTGAAGTCGCTCTCCATGGCGAAGCGCGATCCATCGGGCAGCGCCACGGTGCTGTACACGGCGAAGGAGCGCTGCAGCGCGGGGATCTCGTACAGGCCTGCCGTGAGCGGGACAAGCGCGGTGAGCGTGGCCACGGTGCCATTGCCGATGATGAGCTGGCGCTTGAAGGTGGTGCTGTAAGTCCACAGCGCGCCGATGGCGAACGCCGGGATGATGAGCAACGGCCACTGGCCGGTGCGCCACGCCACGATGGCGCCGCATAGCAGGCCCGCGCTGCTGAGCACCAGGTGCGCCGCCATGGCCACGCGGCGCTTCACCGTGCGGCCCACGATCACCTGCTGCGGCTTGTTGATGCGGTCGATGCGCGTATCGAAGTAGTCGTTGATGATGTTGCCGGCCGCCCCGATGAGCACCACGCTGAGCACGAGCAGCACGAAGAGGGGCAGCGGGAGCTGCGGGCCGAAGCCGGGATCGACCACGAGATCGGCGCGCGCCACCCCTTGCTCCGCAGCGAACTCCGAGAGGCCCCGCTCAAGGTAGCCGCCCACGAGGCCGTAACGGATCAGTGCCATGGTGAGGGCCATGATCAGCAGGTTGAGGGGCCGTGCGAGCTTGATGAGGTCGGGCACGCGCATGTTCGGGTCACCAGGTGTAAGCGCCATCGGTGAGCCAGGTGCCCTGCGCTTTCATGGCCTGCTCGATCAGGTCGCGCACGCAGCCATCGCCGCCGTTCATGCCGCTGATGAAGCGGCTGATGGCCTTCACCTCGGGCACCGCATCGGCCGGGCAGCAGGGCAGCCCCACGCGCTGCATCACGCGCAGATCGGGCAGGTCGTCGCCCATGTAGGCCGCTGTGGACAGGTCGAGGCCTCCACCCGCCTTCTGCTCGAGCAGCGCCAGCTTATCGCGCGTGCCCAAATGCACCTCCGTCACCCCAAGGCGCGCGAAGCTGTCGGCCACCCCCTGGCTGCGGCCGCCGCTGATGATGATGATGCGGTAGCCTTCCTTGATGGCATGCTGCACGGCGAAGGCATCGCGCGTGTAGAAGGTGCGCACGGGGTCCAGGCCGGGGTAGAGCAGCGTGCGGTTGTCGGTGAACACGCCGTCCACATCGAAGAGGAAGCTGCGGATTCCGGGAAGGAGCTCCTTATAGGTCGATGCCATCCGTGGGGTGGCCGTGCGCCTTCAGCACCATGCTGCTGAGCTGCGCGTAGGCGCGGCGAAGATCGGGTTCGCCCTGCAACAGTTCGAGGTGGCGCCTCACCGAGGTGATGTCGCCCCGGCGGGCGGGGCCCGTGAGGGCCTCGGCGGGCCCGATGGTGGTGACCTTCTGCGCGGTGAGCTTCCACAGCGGCATCAGCAGGTTGGGGGGCAGCTTCTCCTGACGCAGCAGGCGCTGGGCCTCGTGCATGAGGAAGACCGGGAAGTTGCTGGCGAGCACGGCGGTGAGGTGGAGCAGCTCGCGCTGGCGGTGCGGCAGCTGCAGCACGCTGCCGCTGATGGCGCGCGCCAGGCGCAGGATGGCGGCCTCGGCCTCGGCGGTGCTGCCCTCCACGGCCATGGGCACATCGCTGAGGTCGATGGGCGCGCCGTGGCTGAGCGTCTGGATGGGCCAGATCACTGCGCGGTGCGCGTGGGGGAGCAGCACATCCACCGGCACGGCGCCAGCGGTGTGGGCCACCACGGTGCTGCCCGCCGCGATGCGCGCGGCCACTTCGGCCAGGCTATCGTCGCTCGTGGCGATGATCACCAGATCGGCCGCCGGCAGCGCACGGTCCAGCCGGTGCGCGGGCTTGCCGAGGAAGCGGGCCAGGTCGTTGAGCTTCTCCGCATCGCGGCCCGCCACGCCGATCAGCGGCAGCTTCGCTTGCACGATGGCGTGGCCCAGGTGATAGGCCATGCGGCCTGTGCCGATCAAGAGGATGGAGGTCATTGGGGTTCGTTGTCGGTTGTCCGTTGGCAGTTGTCAATTGGCCGTTGTCTGTGGTGAAGCCTGACAACGGCCAGCTGACAACCGCGAACACGATCTCATCGGCGCACGCGCTGCCACACCGCCATGCCCGTGCCCAGCGCCAGCAGCACGCAGCCGATCCAGAGGATGTTGA
>CAZJTB010000339.1:0-3743 GCA_964548485.1 uncultured Chryseobacterium sp.
GGCCCCGGTGCCCCTGTACAACAGCTTCGAGGACGTTTGGCGCTTCGGACAGATCCTGACGGAATGCCTGGGAGCGTGAATGGTCAATGGCGACCGGCGAATGGGGAAAGACCTCCTGCCTATGCTGCGCCACACTCCCCCGAACTGATGCTGTCCGCTCAGGTACACCCTATTCGCCATTGACCATTCGCCAATCACCTCTTTCATGAAGAACATCACCATCGTTGGCGGCGGATTGGTCGGCAGTTTGCTGGCCGTGTTCCTGGCTAAGCGCGGGCACAAGGTCAATGTGTTCGAGCGCAGGGCCGATCCCCGCAAGAGCAACGTGTACGCGGGCCGCAGCATCAACCTGGTGGTCTCGCATCGCGGGTGGACCGCGTTGAAGGCCGCCGGCGTGCACGAGGCCGTCGAGCGCATCGTGGTGCCCGTGCATGCGCGCATGACGCACGACCGCGATGGCAGGCTCACGCGCCTGCCCTACAGCATCGATGAGCGTGCCATCCACAGCGTGAGTCGCGGCGAGCTGAACAAGGTGATGCTGAACGAGGCGGAGAAGTTCCCCAATGTGAAGCTGCACTTCGAGCACCGCTGCACCGGCGTGCACCTCGACACCGGCACCTGCACCTTCCTCAATGAGGCCACGGGCGAGGCGAGCGCTGTTCCCGCCGATGTGGTCTTCGGCAGCGATGGCGCCCCGAGCGCCGTGCGGCAGGAGTTCATGAAGCACCGCTTCACCTTCAGCCAGACCTACATCGAGCACGACTACAAGGAGATCGCCTTCGCGCCCAAGCCCGACGGCACGCCGCAGATGGACCCGCACTGCCTGCACATCTGGCCGCGACGCTGGTTCATGATGATGGGCCTCGCCAACACCGATGGCGGCTTCACCGGCACGCTCTTCATGCCGCACGAGGGCGAGTACAGCTTCGATCGCATCAAGGACGAGCACGACCTCATGCGCTTCTTCGAGGCCCACTTCAAGGATGCGATCCCCATGCTGCCCGATCTGGCGGAGCAGTATTTCCGAAACCCGCAAAGCAACCTGGCCATCATCCGCTGCTCGCCGTGGACCTACAAGGACAAGGTGGCATTGATCGGTGATGCCGCGCACGCCATCGTGCCCTTCTATGGCGAAGGCATGAACGCCGGCTACGAGGATTGCAAGGTGCTCAACGACCTGCTGGACCAGCACGGCGACGACAACTGGGGCACCGTGCTCGACGCCTACCACAAGGCGCGCAAGCCGAACGGGGATGCCATCGCCGACCTCTCGCTACGGAACTTCGTGGAGATGCGCGACCTCGTGGCCGATCCGCGCTTCATCCTGCGCAAGAAGATCGAAGGACGCCTGCAGGCGCGCCACCCGGACAAGTGGCTGCCCCTGTACAGCCAGGTGAAGTTCAGCGACATCGGCTACAAGGCCGCGTGGGACGAGGGCCTGCGCCACGACCGCATCATGGAGCAGGTGCTCGCCATTCCAGGCATCGAGGAGAAGTGGGAGAGCGATCCCGCTTTTCAGCGGGAGGTGGAGGAGAAGGCGTTGGGGTTGTTGGAGCTTACCTGATGGGTGGGGATTCGCCGAAGAAGCCGCTCGTCTTTGAGGCCTATATTTGGTCCATGGTCGTCGTCATCAAACGTGGCATGAGCCGCCAGCGGATACGCGCGCTGATGAACAAGCTGCAAGCCCCGAAGAAGCGGCACAGGGAGGTTGACGTGTACAAGTACCTCGGCGTGCTGAAGTTGGAGGAGGATCCCGTAGAGCTCCAACGCAGGTGGCGCGATGAGTGGTAGTCGCTTGCTGCTGGATACGAACGTTGCGCTGTACCTGCTGCGGGGCGATCGTTCAGCTGCCGATGCGATCAATGAGCAATCGGTCTATATCTCCTTCATCACGCGCATGGAGCTGCTGAGCAAGCCGGGCATCACGGCCGCCGAGCTGAAGCGTGTGGAAGCGTTCGTCAATGAGTGGCCCATGGTGGAGCTGGACCGCTCCATCATGGACCAGGCCATGTCGTATCCGGCGAACGCACAGGCTGAAGATACCGGACGCCCTGATTGCGGCTACTGCGCTCTTTCTGGATGTTCCCTTGCTCACCGCGGATCGGGCCTTCGAGCGTTTGTCGGGAGAACTGCGCTTGCTGATGTACGAAGCCTGATGCCGAGGAAGGGCCTGCGCCACGATCGCATCATGGAGCAGGTGCTGGCCATGCCGGGCATCGAGGAGAAGTGGGAGAGCGAGGAGGTGGAGCGGAAGGCGCTGGGGTTGCTGGAGACCGCCTAGGCCATTAACACTCGCCCTTTCGCACCACCGTAACGCCTTCACGACGAGCGGAGCATTCATTGCCGTAAGTCTTCCCATCGCAACCGCATACCGGGTTGTACACCATGGTGCAGATCTCTTCTTGATGCTTGGCACGTAGGTCCGCGTCCGGGCAGGGCGGGGTCTTGCTGCATGCGAAGCAGGAAAAGGCAAGCGCGAGGAGGAGCTGGAGGTGTCTCATGGCTGAATGACGAAGTTCGGAGTTGCCGCGCTGCTTTCCCAACGCACACCTGTCCGTGGACACTTTCGCGCAACCCGACACGTTCTGCCAACGGCTCCTGCCTCACCTTTCGTACATGTTCCGCATCGCCCTCCTCGTTGCGCTGCTGCTATCCGCAGCGGAGCTGCTCGCCCAGCCCATGAGCCGGCGCCGCGCGGATATCATCCCGCTGGAAGGCCAGGCCAAGCGCATCGGCTGGTTCGTGGGGCCGGGCGTGACCTGGACGCACACGCGGCTGAAGAACGAGGAAGAGGAGGTGCTGCGCAACGACAGCCTGCGCTACCTGGCCACCTATGACCCTGCAGGCAAGCTCGGGCTCTACCTCGAAGGCGGCATCACGTGGTTCACGCGCGATCCGGTGATCATCGACTACCTCGACTTCGGCGTGGCCTACAAGAATCTCCGTGGCGCCGAGTCGTTCACCGGTACCCTATGGCGCGGCGATACCGCGGCGCTGCCCTTGGAGGGGGAGGGGCGATTCGCGGAGCGCCTGCTCACCGTGGCCTTCAATGCCAACAAGTTCATCCAGACCGGCAGCTACCAGTTCGTGCAGCTGAGCCTGGGCGCCAATGCCGATTTCCGCCTGGGCAGCGCGTACAGCCACACCGGCGATGCGGCGCTGAACAGCCACGCCTTTCCGCCCGACCTCATCACGCAGGCGCACTTCAAGGTGGGCTACGGCTTCAAGCTCACCGGGCGCATGATCGTGATTCCCGCCCTGGAGACGCCGATCTTCAGCGTGACGCCGGAGGATCAGGGATTCGGTCAGCTGCAATGGTTCAGCAGCCGCTACCGCCCGATCATCCTCAGCGTGCGCTTCCTCTTCCTGCGCGCCCGCAACGGCTTCGACTGCCCGCCACCCATCAAGCACAACGCGTTCGAGCGCGGTCGCAAGGAGTACAAGCCGGATAGCTATCACCCGTGAGCGCAGTTGTCGGCTGTCTGTTGTCCGGCATCACTCAACCTGACAACCGACAACGAACAACTCCTCAAACGCGCACGAACGGATTCATCTTTTTCTCGCGACCGATGGTAGTGCTCGGCCCATGCCCGCAATGCACCACCACGTCATCGCCCAGCGGGAAGAGCTGCTCCTTGATGCTGCGGATGAGCGTTCCATGATCGCCGCCAGGCAGGTCGGTGCGGCCGATGCTGCCTTGGAAAAGCACGTCGCCGGCGATCACGAAGCGGCCTTCGGCGCTG
>CAZJTB010000340.1:0-3740 GCA_964548485.1 uncultured Chryseobacterium sp.
AGGCCCTGGGCAAGCCGCTGGTGCCGGTCGACCATGTTCGGGCCCATGTGCTCGCGCATTTCATCCGCAGCACGGATGATCACGCGCCGCCGCGATTCCCCTTCATCAACCTCACGGTGAGCGGCGGGCATACCCAGCTGGTGCTCGTGCATTCGCCGCTGGAGATGGAAGTGATCGGCACCACGCTCGACGATGCCGCCGGCGAAGCCTTCGACAAGGGCGCCAAGGTGCTCGGCCTCCCCTATCCCGGCGGGCCGCTCGTGGACCGCCACGCCCAGGGCGGCGATCACCGGCGCCATCCCCTGCCCACGCCCGATGTGCCCGGGCTCGACATGAGCTTCAGCGGCATCAAGACGGCCTTCGCCAACCGCGTGCGCGCAGGCCTGGCCGGCGATCCGGAATTCGTCACGCGCGAACTGCCCCACCTCTGCGCAGCGCTGCAGCACCGGATCGTGGAAGACCTGCTCGCCAAGCTGCGCGATGCGGCGCGCGCGCACCGCGTGGCGGACATCGGCCTGGCCGGGGGCGTGAGCGCGAACAGCCGCCTGCGCGCCGAGGCCGCAGCACTGGCGGAGCGCGAGGGCTGGCGCCTGCATGTGCCACCGCTGGCCTACTGCACTGACAATGCGGCCATGATCGCCATGGCCGGCGATCTGTTGCACCGCGCCGGGCGCCACGGCGGCTTGGATACCGTGCCCTTCGCCCGATGACCTTGCCCCGGGGCCTGACCGCTCCCGTACCTTCGCCACCCGTGACCCATCCCTTCTTCCGCAGCCCCCTCCCCCTCTTCGTCCTCACCCTGGGCATCGTGCTGATGCTGGCCCTGCCCGTGTACGCGCAAAGCGTGAACATCCTGCTGGTGCGCGGCGACTCCCTGATGGATGCGGGCAAGCCGCAGAAGGCGCTCGACCTCTTCGATCAGGCGGTGAAGAAGGAAGCCACCGCGGCCACGCTGCTCAGCCGCGCGCGCGCCTTCGAGGCCCTCAACCGCATGGATCGGTTCCTGCTCGATGTGGACCGTGCGCTGAAGATCGACAGCGCCTCGGGCGAAGCGCATTTCAAGCGCGCCACCTACGCGCTGCGCGTGAGCGACACGCCGAAGGCCGAATACCATGTGTCCAAGGCCATCGATCTGCTCAAGGGCGAGCGTGCCCGGGCGCGCGCCCTCAACATCCGGGGCGAGGTGCGCGCCGAGGACCGCCGGTACAGCGAGGCCATCCCCGACCTGGAGCAGGCCATCGCGCTCGGCCTGGAGGAGCCCCAGCCCATGCGGACCCTGGCGCGCCTGTATGATGGGGCCGGACGCCACGCCGATGCCTTGCGCGTGCTGGAACGGCTGTGCGATCTGGAGCCCAACGAACTGGGGCACTGGAGCAACAGGGGCTATGAGCTCACCATGCTCGGGCGGTACGACGAGGCCCTGCAAGCGCTGGGACGGGCACTGGCCTACGACAAGGACGAGCCCATCGCACTGAGCAACCGCGCCTTCACCTACCTACGCATGGAGCGGCTGGACGAGGCCTGGGCTGACGTGGACCGCAGCATCAAGAACTATCCGAGCAACGCGCATGCGCTGCGCACCCGCGCCATGCTCCGCCTGCGGAAGGGCGAGCGCGACAAGGCGTGCTACGACCTCACCGTGGCCAAGGCGCTGACCGATATCCCTGAAGTGGACCAGCTGCTGCTGGAGCACTGCGCCGGCGTGAAGCCGAAGCGCTGAGCGCGTTCAGCGCTGCACAACCAGTCGCGAACGCGATTCGGCGCCCGAAACTGAAACGAAGCGCACGGCATACGCGCCGGGCTCAACGGCCAGCTGCACCTGCGCGTCGCCGGCGGTGCCCATGGACACACGGCGCACCACACGGCCCGACGCATCGATCACCTCGGCCATGCCACGCTCAGCAACGCGCAGGGTGATCGGCCCTGCGGTGGGGTTGGGGAACACCACGAGCACCGGCCGCTGAACCTCCGGAACAGCACTGCCCAGGGCGTAGACCAGCTGGAACACATCGAGCCCGGCCTCCACCACATGGCCCGGCTCATTGTCAACCGCCGTGGCGATCAAGCGCATGGTGGCCGTGGGCGTGAGGTAATCGGCGATGCGCCAATCGCGCTGCACCCAGGTGCTGTTGCCCGGCGTGGTGGCCGTAATCGTCTCCACCGGCACGGTGACGCTTCCATTGCTGAGGGCGATGACGAACTGATCGTTCGGATTGCCCGACCCGCCGCCATTGAAGAACCAGCGGCGGCAGCGCACATGCGGCTCCGTGCCCGCGGTGGCATCGAAGATTGGCGAGGTGAGCACCACGTTGCCGCCATCGATGTCGTCCGATCCGGCGGCACCACCGCCATTGCCGGTCACGTAGGCCATGCCGCCGCAATCGCCGGCGACATCGGAACCCGGGTTCGCCTGCGCATTGCCCAGCGTGGTGCCCACCGGCACCGCGCGCACCCAGAATCCGGAAGAGGCCGTGCCCCCGGTGGTCCATCCGAGGTCGAGCGCGAAGTCGTCGGCGTAACCCAAGGGGAGCTGCACATCCACCACATCGTTAGCGGGCGGATTGATGGGCTGCGGCGACAAGCACACCGTGTTCCAGCCCCAGCGGCCCGCCGTGATGCCGTAGTCATCGGCGAACACGCCATTGATCTGGAACCCGCCATCCGCCTGCGACGAGCCGAGGTAATTGTAGGTGGGGCTCACGAACTGCAGCGCGGCGCCCGGCACCGGCGCGCCCGAGCCGACCGTGGTAACCGTGCCGGTGACCTGGAAGGGCACCAGGGGCTGCAGCAGGATGTTGAGCACGGTGACCTGTCCATTCACCAGCGCCACATCGAAGGTGACATTGGAGAGGTAGCCGGGCGCCGAGGCCGATACCGTGTAGCTGCCTGCGGTATGGTACCCGGTGCCATAGGCGCCATCAACCCCCGTCACATCCTGCAGGCCAAGTCCGGTGAGCTGCACCGTGGCGTTGCCCACGGGCGCACCGGTAACGGCATTGGTGACCACGCCCTCCAGGCGGCAAGCCTGCACGTAGGTGGGCGCCAGCACGAAGAGGCCGCGCTCCATGTCGCTGATGATGAGGTTGCCCGAAGCGAAGAAGGGATAGACGCCCCAGGCGCCGTTGAAGCCATCGCCCGTGAAGGGCGAGGTGTCGTAGCTGCCCACCTCCACCATGTTGTGCGGGTCGCTCGCATCGTAGATGGAGACGCCATAGGTGTAGTACGATGTGACCACATAGTGATTGAGCCAGTAGGTGTTGTGCGGGATAGCCCCGGACCCGTTGTCGCTGCGCAGCCGATGCACCTCGGTGATGTCGGTGGGATCGCTCACATCGTAGGCGCCCACATAGCTGTTGGTGCGCTCGTCGGTGGTGAAGAGGTACTGCCCGCTGGCATCGAGCCAGGTGTTGTGCGTGAAATCGCTCGGCGTGCTGCGCGTCCCCAGGAGCACGGGGTTCGCGGGGTCCGAGACATCCACGATGGAGAAGAACCCGTCGTAGATGTGCGCGGCATAGAGCGTATCGCCGCGGGCGAAGCTGTCGTGGCAGTACCACTGATCGAACTCGCCCACCTCCACGGGGTTCATCGGGTCCTGCGTGAGGTCGTACATGATGACGCCGCCGTTGCCGCGGTTGGCGCCATGCAGGTAGAGCCGCCCGTTCTCATCGATGAAGAGCGAGTGCGAAGTGGACCAGCCCGGCGCATCCCAGACGATCGCAGGCAGGTTGGTGCTCTGCGGC
>CAZJTB010000341.1:0-3729 GCA_964548485.1 uncultured Chryseobacterium sp.
GCGAGCGCATGAACGTGCGCGACAACGAGGTGTTCACGCCCACCGACCTGATCAACGCCAAGACCCTGAGCTCGGTGATCAACTCGTTCTTCGGAACGAACCAGCTGAGCCAGTTCATGGACCAGACCAACCCGCTGAGCGAGATCACGCACAAGCGGAGGATGTCGGCCCTCGGACCCGGAGGCCTCAGCCGCGAGCGCGCCGGCTTCGAGGTGCGCGACGTGCACTACACCCACTACGGCCGCCTCTGCACCATCGAGACGCCTGAGGGCCCCAACATCGGCCTCATCAGCAGCCTCTGCGTGTACAGCAAGATCAACAGCCTGGGCTTCATCGAGACCCCCTACCGCAAGGTGACCGAGGGCAAGGTGGACATGAAGGGCGAGGTGACCTACCTGAGCGCCGAGGAGGAGGACAACCTGATGATCGCCCAGGCCAACGCCGTGATCAATGACAAGGGCGAGTTCGAGACCAAGCGCGTGAAGGCCCGCCTCATGGGCGACTTCCCCGTGGTGGAGCCCAAGGAGCTGCACCTCATGGACGTGGGCCCCAACCAGATCGCCTCCATCGCCGCCTCGCTGATCCCCTTCCTGGAGCACAACGACGCCAACCGCGCGCTGATGGGCTCCAACATGATGCGCCAGGCCGTGCCGCTGCTGCGGCCCGAGGCCCCCTTCGTGGGCACCGGCCTGGAAGAGCTCGTGGCCCGCGACAGCCGCGTGCTGCTCACCGCCGAGGGCGAGGGCACCGTGAAGTACGTGGACAGCGACCGCATCGTGATCGACTACCGCCGCAGCGAGGACGAGCGCATCGTGAGCTTCGACGGCGATGAGAAGGAGTACCGCCTCACCAAGTTCCGCAAGACCAACCAGAGCACCTGCATGAACCTGCGCCCTACCGTGGTGAAGGGCGAGAAGGTGACCAAGGGCCAGGTGCTCTGCGAGGGCTATGGCACCCAGGATGGCGAGCTGGCCATCGGCCGCAACCTGCAGGTGGCCTTCATGCCCTGGAAGGGCTACAACTTCGAGGACGCCATCGTGATCAGCGAGCGCGTGGCCTCGGAGGACATCTTCACCTCCATCCACATCGATGAGTACATCATGGAGGTGCGCGATACCAAGCGCGGCCTCGAGGAGCTCACCAGCGACATCCCCAACGTATCGGAGGAGGCCACTAAGGACCTCGACGAGAACGGCCTGATCCGCATCGGCGCCGAGATCAAGGAGGGCGACATCCTCATCGGCAAGATCACCCCGAAAGGGGAGACCGACCCCAGCCCCGAGGAGAAGCTGCTGCGCGCCATCTTCGGCGACAAGGCCGGCGATGTGAAGGATGCCAGCATGAAGGCCCCCCCGGGCGCCAAGGGCGTGGTCATCGACAAGAAGCTCTTCAGCCGCGCCGTGAAGGACAAGAAGGCCAAGGGCAACGAGAAGGCCATCCTGGAGCAGATCGACAAGGACCAGGACAAGGAGCTGGGCAACCTGAAGAACCTGCTGATCGAGAAGCTCATGCAGCTGATCGGCGGCGAGACCAGCAATGGCGTCTTCAACAAGTACAAGGAGGAGCAGATCAAGAAGGGCACCAAGTACAGCCCCAAGGTGCTGCAGGCCATCGACTTCATCACCATCGACCCCACCGACTGGGTGGCCGACAAGAAGAAGAGCGAGCTCGTGCGCCAGCTCATCCACAACTACACCATCCGCTGGAGCGACATCAGTGGCGCCTACAAGCGCAAGAAGTTCGCCGTGAGCATCGGCGACGAGCTCCCCACCGGCATCGTGAAGCTGGCCAAGGTCTATGTGGCCGCCAAGCGCAAGCTCACCGTGGGCGATAAGATGGCCGGCCGCCACGGCAACAAGGGCATCGTGGCCAAGATCGTTCGCGATGCCGACATGCCCTTCCTGGAGGATGGCACCCCGGTGGACATCGTGCTGAACCCGCTGGGCGTGCCCAGCCGGATGAACCTGGGCCAGATCTACGAGACCGTGCTGGGCTGGGCTGGCAAGAAGCTGGGCCGCAAGTACGCCACCCCCATCTTCGATGGCGCCACCATCGAGCAGATCGACGCCGAGTGCGACGAGGCCGGCATCCCGCGCAGCGGGAAGGCCTACCTCTACGACGGCGGCACCGGCCATCGCTTCGATCAGCCCGCCACCGTGGGCGTCATCTACATGATCAAGCTGGCCCACATGGTGGACGACAAGATGCACGCACGCTCCATCGGCCCCTACAGCCTCATCACCCAGCAGCCGCTGGGCGGCAAGGCCCAGTTCGGAGGCCAGCGCTTCGGCGAGATGGAGGTGTGGGCGCTGGAGGCCTTCGGCGCCGCCAACATCCTGCAGGAGATCCTCACCGTGAAGAGCGACGACGTCATGGGCCGCGCCAAGGCCTACGAGGCCATCGTGAAAGGCGAGCCCCTCCCCGCGCCGGGCATCCCGGAATCGTTCAACGTGCTGCTCCACGAGCTCCGTGGCCTGGCCCTGAACGTGTCACTCGAGTGACCCCAGTCTGTCATTGAAGGTCCAACGCAAGCAAGCAACGCGAGCACATGAAGAAGGAAGTGAAGCTGAACAGCAACTTCAATAAGATCGTCGTCAGCCTGGCCAGCCCGGAGCAGATCCTGGAGCGCAGCCATGGCGAGGTGATCAAGCCCGAGACCATCAACTACCGCACCTACAAGCCGGAGCGCGATGGCCTCTTCTGCGAGCGCATCTTCGGTCCGGTGAAGGATTTCGAGTGCCACTGCGGCAAGTACAAGCGCATCCGCTACAAGGGCATCGTGTGCGACCGCTGCGGCGTGGAGGTGACCGAGAAGAAGGTGCGGCGCGAGCGCATGGGCCACATCCAGCTGGTGGTGCCCGTGGCCCATATCTGGTACTTCCGCAGCCTGCCCAACAAGATCGGCTACCTGCTGGGGCTGCCCACGAAGAAGCTCGACCAGATCATCTACTACGAGCGCTACGTGGTGATCCAGCCCGGCAAGGCCGTGAACAAGGAGGGCAATCCGGTGCAGTACCTCGACTTCCTCACCGAGGAGGAGTACCTGGACATCCTCGACCAGCTGGGCAAGGACAACCAGTTCCTCGATGACCACGACCCCAATAAGTTCGTGGCCCGCATGGGCGCCGAGGCCCTGCAGGACCTGCTGCGCCGCCTCGACCTCGACAGCCTGAGCTACGACCTGCGCCACAAGGCCAACACCGAGACCAGCCAGCAGCGCAAGAACGAGGCCCTCAAGCGCCTCAACGTGGTGGAGGCCTTCCGCGACGCCAACAGCCGCCGCGAGAACAAGCCCGAGTGGATGATCGTGAAGGTGGTGCCCGTGATCCCGCCCGAGCTGCGCCCCCTGGTGCCCCTCGATGGCGGCCGCTTCGCCACCAGCGACCTCAACGACCTCTACCGCCGCGTCATCATCCGCAACAACCGCCTCAAGCGCCTCATGGAGATCAAGGCGCCCGAGGTGATCCTGCGCAACGAGAAGCGCATGCTGCAGGAGGCCGTTGACAGCCTCTTCGACAACAGCCGCAAGAGCAGCGCCGTGAAGAGCGAGAGCAACCGCCCGCTGAAGTCATTGAGCGATTCGCTCAAGGGCAAGCAGGGCCGCTTCCGCCAGAACCTGCTTGGCAAGCGCGTTGACTACAGCGCCCGCTCCGTGATCGTGGTGGGCCCCGAGCTGAAGCTGCACGAGTGCGGCCTGCCCAAGGACATGGCCGCCGAGCTCTTCAAGCC
>CAZJTB010000342.1:0-3698 GCA_964548485.1 uncultured Chryseobacterium sp.
TGAGCAGCTGCTGCCATGAACCTGCGCCCCGCCCTATTCCTGGACCGCGACGGCGTGCTCAATCGCGAGCGCGGCGAGCATACCTGGCGCGAGGCCGACTTCGAGGTGCTCCCTGATGTGCCCGAGGCCCTCCGCTACGCAAGCGGGCTGGGCTACCTGCTGGTGGTGATCACCAACCAGAGCGGCATCGGCCTTGGCCTCTATGGCCATGCCGATGTGGCCAGGCTGCACGAGCTGCTCCGGCAAGCGGCGGAGGCGGCCGGCGCTGGATTCGCCGACATCCTCTATTGCCCGCACCACCCCAGCAAGGGCCGCTGCCTTTGCCGCAAGCCCGGCGGCCTGCTGCTGGAGCGCGCCATGGCCCGCCACGGCATCGATGCGGGGCGGTCCTTCATGGTGGGCGACCGCGAGCGCGACGTGCACGCCGCCCAGGCCGTTGGGGTCAGGGCCATCCAGGTGGAAGCCAACAGCGCGCTGCTTCCGCTGCTGAAGCGCGAACTTCGCCCCGCATGAGCGAGTGGGTCGATCTCAACGGCACCCTGCACCCGGCCGATGCGCCGGTGCTGCGGCTCGATAACCGCGCCTTCCACTTCGGCGATGGGCTCTTCGAGAGCATCCGCGTGGTGAATGGCAGGCCCTGCTTCCTCGATGCGCATTGGGCCCGCCTGAGCACCGGGGCCGACCTGCTGCGCATCACACTCCCGACCGGGCTCGACCGCGAGCGCTTCAGCGAGGCCATCGCTGCCGTGATCCAGAAGAGCGAGCTCGCCAGCGGCCGTCTCCGCTTCACCCTGTACCGGGGCGGCGGCGGCTATTACCGCCCCGAGCAGGACCAGGGCTGCTATGCCATCGAGGCTTTCCAGCTGAAGGACGCCAGCTACGTGCTCAATCCGAACGGCCTGCTTGTTGACATCTGGCCGGAGATGCGGAAGCCGGTGAACGAGCTCTCGCGCCACAAGACGCTCAATTGCCAGTACTACATCATGGCCGCGCTGTGGAGCCGCGCGCGCGGGCTGGATGACTGCCTGCTGCAGAACGACCGGGGCAACATCATCGAGAGCAGCGCGGGCAATCTCTTCATCGTGAGCAACGGCGTGCTGTACACACCCTCGCTATCCGACGGCTGCCTGGGCGGTGTGATGCGCGCGCAGGTGATCAACCTCGCCATCGCCAACGGCATCAAGGTGTACGAGTGCTCGCTGAACCCGCAGAACCTGCTGGCCGCCGATGAGCTCTTCTTCACCAATGCCATCCAGGGCATCCGCTGGGTGGGCGGGTACCGCACCAAGCGCTATGCGCACAAGATGGCGGGCATCCTCACCGAGCTGCTGGTGAAGGCGACGGCTAGTTGAGGGTGGGGTCCTCCGGGAAGTTGGCCAGTGGAGCGAAGGCCCGGCCCATGCTGCGCATCGTTTCGCGCCAGATGGCCTCGGTGCGCGGCTCCATGATGCGGCGCTTGGTGGCCTTGGCCACCAGCCATGAGCGTTCGTTCAGTTCCTTCTGCAGCTGGTCGGGCCCCCATCCGCTGTAGCCCACGAAGAAGCGCACATGCTTGCTCAGCTTCGGGTCCGTGGCCAGCATCGACCGCAGGTGCTCGTAGTCGCCGCCCATGTGCACGCCATCGATCACCTCCACGCTGCCGGGCACGTGCGCGCCCAGGGTGTGCAGGTAATAGAGCTCGCCGCTCTGCACCGGACCGCCGATGCACACCTGCGCCTGCACGGGCGGGAAATCCTGCATGAGGTCGTTGATGGAGAGGTCCATGCGCCGGTTGAGCACGAAGCCGAAGGAGCCGTCCTCATTGTGGTCGCACAGCAGCACCACGGTGCGTCGGAAGTAGGGGTCGGGCAGGAAAGGCTCGCTCACCAGCAAACGTCCCTTCGCCGGCGGGTGCGGGTTCTCGGGCTGGAAGTCGAGCAGGTCGGGCATCGGTGCAGCAAGTTATGGATGAATCAGCGGCGCCGCGGCGACCGTTGCCCAAAGGGATGGCGCGCGGCACAGGTATCTTGGCCGCGTCAACAAGCCAAGGCCATCGCGCATGAGCAATCAACGCCACATCCATCACCGCGTGGAGTACGGACGCGCCACGCTCACGGAGGAGCAGGCCGGCAACGACCCCATCGCGCTCTTCGGCCGCTGGCTCGACGATGCCATCGCCGATGAGCTGCCCGAGCCTCATGCCATGGCGCTGGCCAGCATGGGCCCGCTCACCATCAGCTGCCGCATCGTGCTGCTCCGGTCATTCGATGCACGGGGCTTCACCTTCTACACCAACCACAACAGCCGCAAGGCCATGGACCTGGAGCGCGATGCGCGCGCTGCGCTCACCTTCTTCTGGGCGCAGCACGAGCGCCAGGTGCGAATCGAGGGCAAGGCCGAGGCCATTGGCGCCGAGGAGAGCGATGCCTACTTCCGCAGCCGTCCGCGCGAGAGCCAGATCGGCGCGTGGAGCAGCGACCAGAGCCGCGCGGTGGCCGATCGCCAGGCGCTCGAGGAGCGCTTCGCGCGCTGGCAGGAGCGCTTCAAGGGAGAAGAGGAGGTGCCGCGGCCGATGCACTGGGGCGGCTACCGCGTGAAGCCGGTGCGCATCGAGTTCTGGCAGGGCCGTTCCAGCCGCCTGCACGACCGCATTGCCTTCGAGCAGATGAGCGATGGCCAGTGGCTGCGCGTGCGCTTGCAGCCCTGAAGGCTTGAAAGCAGGAAGCCCCCGCAGTGCGAGGGCTTCCATGCTGGCGATCGGCGAGCGATCACTCTTCCGCCTTCTTCGGTGCCGCCTTCTTGGCGGCGGCCTTCTTCGGCGCTGCTTTCTTGGCGGCGGCCTTCTTGGGCGCGGCCTTCTTGGCAGCGGCCTTCTTCGCCGGTGCGGCCTTGCGGGCGGCGCGGCGCGCGTTGCGCTTGCTCGGGCGGCTCTTGCCGGCGCTGCCCAGGCGGCGCTTGCCTTTCTTGCTCTTGCGGTCTCCTTTGCCCATGGTCGATGGATGTTGTTGAGGTTGCGGCAAATGTACCGGCGTGTCCGAAGCGCTGCCCGGCGGCGGCGCGAGCTTTTCACCTGCGCGTGTTCATGGCGGGCTCAGTCGGCGCCGCTCTCGCGCCGGATGCGCGCCTCGAGGTGGCTCGCGCTGTGCACCACCTTCCGCGCCCATGAGAGCTTCAGCGCGTCGATCTCCGATCCGCTCAGCTTCCAAGCCACCTCCGAGACGCGCAAGCGCTCCATCACGGTGTAGAGCGTGATGGCCGCTGACACGGATATATTGTAGCTCTCGGTGAACCCGTGCATGGGGATCCGCAAGGCGATGTCGGCGTGCTGCAGCAGCTGATCGCTGGCGCCGGTGAGCTCGGTGCCGAAGCAGAAGGCGAGGGGGCGGTCGATGGCGATGGTGGCGGGCGTGGTGTCCTGCGCGCGCGGCGAGGTGGTCACGATGGCGTAGCCGCGCTCCTTCAGGTGGCGCACGCAGCGCAGGGTGTTGTCCGCCTCGCCGCGCCAGCGGTGCATGTCCACCCACTTCGATGAGCCGAGCGTCACATCGGGGTTCACCGTGTAGCGGTTGCGGTTCTCGATGATGTGCAGGTCCTGGATGCCGAGCAGGTCGCAGGTGCGCACCACGGCGCTGGCGTTGTGCGGCTGGTAGATGTCCTCCAGCACGCAGGTGATGTGGCGCGTGCGCTCCGGCGCGATGCGGTCGAAGAGCGCGCGCTTG
>CAZJTB010000343.1:0-3688 GCA_964548485.1 uncultured Chryseobacterium sp.
GCCACATGGCCCGCGACCTCAAATACACGCGCAACATCGGCATCATGGCGCACATCGATGCCGGTAAGACGACCACGTCCGAGCGCATCCTGTACTACACCGGGCTGGTCCACAAGATCGGCGAGGTGCACGATGGCGCCGCCACCATGGACTGGATGGAGCAGGAGCAGGAGCGCGGCATCACCATCACCAGCGCCGCCACCACCACCAGCTGGAACTACCGTGGCGAGAAGTACAAGATCAACCTGATCGACACCCCGGGCCACGTGGACTTCACCGTGGAGGTGGAGCGCAGCCTGCGCGTGCTCGATGGCGCCGTGGCGCTCTTCTGCGCCGTGGGCGGCGTGGAGCCCCAGAGCGAGACCGTGTGGCGGCAGGCCAACAAGTACAAGGTGCCCCGCCTGGGCTTCGTGAACAAGATGGACCGCAGCGGCGCGGACTTCTTCAACGTGGTGGCCCAGATCAAGGAGCGCCTGGGCGCCAACCCCGTTCCCCTGCAGGTGCCCATCGGCGCCGAGGCCGATTTCAAAGGCGTTGTTGACCTGATCAACAACCGCGGCATGGTGTGGAACGAGGCCGACCAGGGCATGACCTGGAACGAGGTTCCCATCCCTGAGGACCTCAAGGACACGGTGAAGGAGTGGCGCGACAAGCTCATCGAGGCCGTTGCCGAGAGCGACGACAAGCTCATGGAGAAGTACTTCAATGATCCCAACTCGCTCACCGAGGCGGAGATCATGAATGCCATCCGCAAGAGCACGATCAGCATGAGCATCACGCCCATCCTCTGCGGCAGCGCCTTCAAGAACAAGGGCGTGCAGACGATGCTCGACGCGGTGATGGCCTACCTGCCCAGCCCGGTTGACATCGAGGCCGTGACCGGCACCGATCCCGATACCGGCGCCGAGGTCATCCGCCGCCCCGACGCGAAGGAGCCTATGGCCTCCCTCGCCTTCAAGATCGCCACCGACCCCTACGTGGGCCGCCTGGCCTTCTTCCGCTGCTACAGCGGAGCGGTTCCTGCCGGCAGCTACGTGAAGAACATGCGCACCGGCAACAAGGAGCGCATCAGCCGCATCTTCCAGATGCACGCCAACAAGCAGAACCCCGTCGAGGTCATCGAGGCCGGCGACATCGGGGCCGCTGTGGGCTTCAAGGACATCCGCACCGGCGACACCCTGTGCGCCGAGGACAAGCCCATCATCCTGGAGAGCATGAGCTTCCCCGAGCCGGTGATCGGCATCGCCGTGGAGCCCAAGACCCAGGCCGATTTGGACAAACTGGGCGCCTCGCTGGCCAAGCTGGCCGAGGAGGACCCCACCTTCAAGGTGCACACCGATGAGGACACCGGCCAGACCGTGATCAGCGGCATGGGCGAGCTGCACCTGGAGATCATCGTGGACCGCCTGAAGCGCGAGTTCAAGGTGGAGTGCAACCAGGGCGCGCCCCAGGTGAAGTACAAGGAGGCCATCACCGGCAGCGTGGAGCATCGCGAGCTCTACAAGAAGCAGACGGGCGGCCGAGGCAAGTTCGCCGACATCCACGTGCGTATCGAGCCCCAGACCGATCCTGAGAAGACCGGCCTGGAGTTCATCGACGAGATCAAGGGCGGCGTGATCCCGAAGGAATTCATCGGCCCTGTGCAGAAAGGCTTCGAGGCCTCCCTGAAGAACGGCGTGCTCGCCGGCTTCCCCATGGAGAGCCTGAAGGTGACCCTGTACGACGGCAGCTACCACAACGTGGACTCCGATGCGCTGAGTTTCGAGATCTGCGCCAAGAGCGCCTTCCGCACCGCGCTGCCCAAGTGCAAGCCCGTGCTGCTGGAGCCCATCATGAAGATCGAGGTGATCACCCCCGAGGAGAACATGGGCGACATCGTGGGCGACCTGAACCGCCGCCGCGGCACCATCGAGGGCATGGAGGACCGTGCCGGCGCCAAGGCCATCCGCGGCAAGGTGCCCCTGAGCGAGATGTTCGGCTACGTGACCAGCCTGCGCACCCTCTCCAGCGGCCGCGCCAGCAGCACCATGGAGTTCAGCCACTACGTGCCCGCCCCCAACAACATCACCGAGGCCGTGCTGGCCAAGGTGCGTGGAAAAGTGTCAGCCTAACACCGGAACCCAGATGACCCAGAAGATCCGGATCAAGCTCAAGTCATACGACCACAACCTGGTTGACAAGAGCGCCGAGAAGATCGTGAAGACGGTGAAGACCACCGGTGCCGTGGTCAGCGGCCCCGTGCCCCTGCCCACCCACAAGCGCATGTTCACCGTGCTGCGCAGCCCGCACGTGAACAAGAAGGCCCGCGAGCAATTCCAGCTCTGCAGCTACAAGCGCATGATGGACATCTACAGCTCCTCGTCCAAGACGATCGACGCGCTGATGAAGCTCGAGCTCCCCAGCGGCGTGGACGTGGAGATCAAAGTCTGACCGATAGCACCACAGAGCCATGAGCGGATTGATCGGCAAGAAGATCGGGATGACCAGCCTCTACGACACGGACGGCAGCCTGGTGGCGTGCACCGTGATCGAGGCGGGCCCCAACGTGGTCACCCACGTGAAGACCCAGGAGAAGGATGGCTACGAGGCCGTGCAGCTCGCCTACGGTGAGCGCCGCGCGAAGAGCTCGAACGCCGCCGAGATGGGGCACTTCAAGAAGGCCAGCACCACCCCCAAGGTGAGGGCCCACGAGTTCAAGGAGTTCGAGCAGGAGCTGAAGCTCGGCGACACCATCGGCGTTGACCTCTTCGAGGAGGGCAGCTTCGTGACGGTGACCGGCAACAGCAAGGGCAAGGGCTTCCAGGGCGTGGTGAAGCGCCACGGCTTCAGCGGTGTGGGCGAGGCCACCCACGGCCAGCACGACCGCAGCCGCGCCCCCGGTTCGCTGGGCGGCTCCAGCTACCCCTCGCGCGTGTTCAAGGGCATGCGCATGGCGGGCCGCACCGGCGGCAACAAAGTCACCACCGAGAACCTCAAGGTGGTGAAGGTGGACGCTACCAAGAACCTGTTGCTCCTGCGCGGCACCGTGCCCGGTCCCAAAGGCAGCTACGTGATCATCTGGAAGTAAGATGGAACTCGAGATCTACGGCAAGGACGGCAAGTCCACCGGCAAGAAAGCCAAGCTGAACGACGCGGTCTTCGCGATCGAGCAGCCCAACGACCACGCCATCTGGCTGGACGTGAAGCAGCACCTGGCCAACAAGCGCCAGGGCACCGCCAAGACGCTCGAGAAGAGCGAGGTGAGCGGCAGCACCAAGAAGCTGCACCGCCAGAAGGGCACCGGCGGCAGCCGCAAAGGCTCCATCAAGAGCCCGCTCTTCCCCGGCGGCGCCCGCGTGTTCGGCCCGCAGCCCCGCGACTACCACTTCAAGCTGAACAAGAAGGTGAAGGACCTGGCTCGCCGCAGCGCCCTCACCTACAAGGCCAAGGACGGCGCCATCAAGGTGCTCGACAGCGCCGCCATGAGCGCGCCCAAGACCAAGGAATTCGCCGCGCTGCTCAAGGCCTTCGAGCTGGGCGCGCGCAAGGCCCTGGTGGTGGTGCCCGCCAAGGACGAGAACCTGCTGCTCAGCAGCCGCAACCTCCAGCGCGCACGCGTGGTGGTGGCCAGCGAGCTGAGCACCTACGACATCATGAACGCCAACGGCCTGCTCATCGCCAAGGAGGCCATCGCCCCTCTGGAGGCCAC
>CAZJTB010000344.1:0-3687 GCA_964548485.1 uncultured Chryseobacterium sp.
TGGTCACCGAATAGGCCGTGGGCTCCTGCGGGTTGGCGATCGGGTTGGGGATGCCGTTGCCGCTCAGCCCCGCCGTGGGCGACCAGTTCCAGTTGGTGCCGCCGGTCACGTTCAGCTGCGTGGAGGAGCCTTGCGGGATCGCCGCATCCGGGCCGGCATCGAAGTCCACGCCGATGATGTCGGCGCCCGGACCGGACACGGCGATGGTGAAGGCGCATTGCGCCGGCAGGGTGGCGCCGCCATTGATGGCGCCGGAGACCACCACCCAGTAAACTGTTCCGGGCAGCAGCGCCTGCGTGGTGGTGATGAAGTCGGCATCGCCCAGCTCACAGGGCGAGACGGCCGTGAACGAGGTGGGCGCGCAGCTGCCATCGCCGCTCAGCACCACCACGCTCAGCTCATCGTCCATGCCGGCCACGCTGGGGCAGTCGATGGCGCTGAGCTGCACCTCCACGGGCCCGCCCACGCTATTGGTGCGGAAGGTGTACCAGAGCAGCAGGTCGGTGCCCGGGCAGAAACCCGGCAGCGTGCCATTGGCCCCGGTGTTGTTGCCGGCCACGGGCTGCTGCGCGCACAGCAGGGCGGCGTTGGCGCAATCGCTGTTCGCGGGCTGCGCAAGCGCGGCGAATGCGGCGAAGCAAGGGGCCAGGACGGCTAGGCGCATGGGTGCGTGCAGGTGGCCCGCATGCAAGCACACGCGGCCCCGCCGAAAGTACCCGCGCGCTTTCCCGCGCCCGGCAAGGGCGGCAGCGCACTTTCACACACCGTTCTGTTGAGGGTGCCCGCGGCCGTGGCGCGGCGGGCGTTGTGACCCCACCAGGAGTCGAACCTGGATCAAGAGTTTAGGAAACTCCTATTCTATCCATTGAACTATGGGGTCCGGACAGAGCGCTCCTTTCGGAAGGCGGGCGCGAAAGTAGGCGGCTCATCGGGGCCCGCCATCCTGGAGCTCGATGCGGCCCACGGCGCGCTCCGCTCCGCCGCACAGTAGCATGACCACATAGCTGCCCGGAGGCTTGCCGGACAGGTCGATGCGATGGGTGCTGTGCGCGAGCGGGGGCAGCGGGAGCCGAAGCACCGGCTGGTCGCGGTCATCATTCGCCACCAGCTGGCATGCGTCCGACGCATAGGCATCCACCAGCGCCTGCCCGCGGCCCGGGAGCGCGATCAGCTCGGCATCGGCTTCGAGGCCTTGGGCTGCCGGCGCCTGCGCATCCACCTTGAATTGGAAGCGCGCGCCTGACGGGCCTTTGCCATGCAGCACCGCGAGCAGCCGGCCTTCGGCATCGAGCAGGCGCACCCTGGGATGCGCCGTGCGGCTGCTGTCCATCAGGTGCAGCACATAGCTGCCCACGGGCAGCTGAAGCGATTCGCTCATGGCCGTGTCGGCGCCCGCGCTCCAGGCGCGATCGAGCGGCATCGGCCCCCGGGTGTTCTCGATGCGGAGCGCCCCGCCCACGCCTGCTGGGATGTGCCAGCGAGCGGTAATGCGCCCATCGAGGATGGGCGCGGCGGTGAAAGTGGTGCTGCGCGTGTTGTCCGCCTTGTTCGCATCGCGCTTGCCATTGGGCTGCCCCAGCGTGATGGTGAAGGTGTTGGCGCCCGGCTGCATGTCGATGAGGTGCGGCAGCTGCACCACGATGCTGGCCCCGGATCCGAGCAGCCCGGTCCATGCGAACATGCGGGGCTGGTAGCCTTCGGTGCCGTAGCGCACCGAGATGCCGCGCAACGGATCCGCGCCCTTGTTGCGCAGGATGAAGCGCGGCTCATGCACCGCTGGATTCAGGTCGCTGTAGCGCGGATCATTGCTGGGCACCATGATCGCCTCCACGGCAGCATCGTGGCGCGGCAGCTTGGTTCTCGCTTGCGCCAGGCTCGAGGCGATTGCACCGATGGAGAGCAAGGCGAGGAACAGGCGCGGAAACATGCGCGCAAGCTGCACACGCATCGCCGATCCCGCAAGGAAGGCCGCCTCTACTTTCGCCGTGATGCCCGCGCGCTTCCGCCAGCACCTGCTGATCGCCCTGCTGGCCTTCGCCGCTGCCCAGGGCTGGAACCGATGGAACCTCGCGGCGATGCGCGCCTCGCCGGAGGCTGTCGCCCGGGTGCGCCCGGGCGGCTCCGTCATCACCGCCGACGATGCGAGCTACCTGCAGGAGGTGGAGAAGCTGCTGGGCCACCGCCCCGACCTGGAGCAGGGGCCTGCATCGCGCAAGCCGATCCTGCGGCCACCCGGATATGGCTGGTGGTACCTGTTGCCGCGCCTGCTACTCGCGCCCGAATCGGCCATCGCGGCGCTCGTGCTGCTGCAAGCGCTGCTCTTCGCGTTCAGCGTGGCGCTCCTGCACGAGGCGCTATGCGCGCAGGGCATCGCTCCGCGCATCCGTTGGCCGCTGGTGGTCCTGATGGCCGTGATGCCCACCTTCCAAGGTTTCCTGTTCCACACCATCACGGAGGGCATCACGCCGGCGCTCTCGCTCATCGTGCTGTGCTGTGCGGTGCTGGCAGGCGCGCGCGGCAAGGACTGGCTGGTCGCAGGGTGCATGGCCTGGTCGCTGCTCATGGTGACGCGTCCTGTGCTGGCTTGGGTTGGGCTTGCCCTGCTTCCACCGCTATGGGGGCGATCGCGCTCCGTGCTCCGCGCAGCAGGCCTCGTCGCCTTGTGCGCGGCGCCCACGGCAGGCTGGTGGTTGAACAACTGCGTGCGCACCGGTCACGTGGTGAGCCTGCATCCGGTGTACAAGCTCGATGACCCCGGTATCATCCGGCCCACGCATTCCGCCTTCTGGGAGCTGGCCAAGAGCTGGGGCGCGCGCGGCGATGCATTCCACGGCGTGATGGAGTCCGCCTTCCATGCAGCGCTCGCGTGCGATACCGGTTCCGTTCACGCGGAAGCATTCCTCGCCCTTGCTCCTGCCGGATCGCACACCGGCCAACAGCGCACGGAGCTACGGCACGCGTTCCACGACTGGCAGCGCTTCACCTGTTCCGATCTGGCGCCAGCCCTGGATTCGCCTGAAGGAACGATCCCGTTCACCACACCGCTCGAACATTCCATCATCGCCCGCGTGAGTGCCATCACGGATGAATGGCGCAGCGCGCATCCCTTGCATCATCATGTCATCGTGCCGCTGCGCGTGCTCAAGCAGCTCGCGGCGCACTCGAACCTCAACCTATGGGTCTTCCAGCACACCTGGCGCGGCCATCCGGCGGTGGAGGCAATGCGGTGGTTCTCCGCGATCCTGCATGCCGCGCTGCTGGCGGCCGCAGCGCTCGCCTTCCTGTTCCGCGTGCCGCTGCCTGTGCGGTTGATCTCCGCAGGCTGCGCGGCCTACCTCCTCTACCTGGCCTATGTGCAGCGCGGCGTGGAGGAACGCTACACCCTTCCGGTGCTGTTCGTCGGGGTGGCGTGCGCGGCGTTCATGGTTGGCCGTCTCCGGGGTCGGGCCCGAAATCACAGCGCGTAAGCGCAGCGAACTCAGTAAGCTTGCCTGCGGTTCTTTTGCGGTGCAGGGAGCGTTCAACTTCATGGCTGACATCATGCATTCCACTGCGACTCCGCGCCTCTGCAGCGAATAACCTCATTCCTCACCATGACCAAAGCACGCATGCAGCTGAAGGCCGCGCCTCCTGAATGGCGCGAGGCGAAGGCCTACACTGACATCACCTACCGCAAGAGCGGCGGCG
>CAZJTB010000345.1:0-3673 GCA_964548485.1 uncultured Chryseobacterium sp.
GCATCATGCGACTCGACCTCTGGCTGCGGCTGCTCTTCCCCTTCGCTGCGGTGAATGCGCTCGCGCTCGTGGTCGCTTTGGCCACGCCTGCGGGTAATGGACGCATCCAGCTCGCAAGAGCGATACAGCATCGGTACGGGGCTGCACCCGTCCATATCGAGATCATGGGCGATTGGCGGCAGTGGATCCCGCCGTTCTACCTGGCGCCGGGCAGCACTGAGGCGTTCGTTGAGCGCATCGTGCCTGACAAGCAGAAGAACTCTCACCTCATCATCGCTCATGCGAGCGCAGGCCTCGACGATGTGCACGGCTTGGAGCGCATGGCGGTCGCCACGCCCTTATGGACGCACCGCTTCCTGCGGTGGCATGGCCTGGAGGATGGCTACGACCCGCTGGTGCTGTACCGGCTGAACATGGGGGTCATCGGGCACTGAGCCACGCCGCTTGATCTTCGCGGCCGATTGAGCGCCACGCACACCATCACGCGAAGGGATATCGACCGGTTGGCCGTGCCAGCGATCATCAGCGGCATCGCCGAGCCGGTGATCTCGCTGGTGGACACCGCCTTCGTGGGGCGCTTGGGCACCGCGGACCTCGCTGCCGTGGGCATCGCGAGCAGCTTCTTCCTGCTGGTGACCTGGGTGCTGGCGCAGACGCGCAGCGCGGTGCTCGCGGTTGTGGCGCGGTACTACGGCGAAGGGCGCTTGGAGCAGATCACCGGCCTGGTGCCCATCGCCATCTGGATGAACTTCGGCCTGGGGCTCTTCTTCTACGGCCTCACCACCGGGCTGGCCGAGACCATCTTCAAGCTCTACAATGCCGATGGCGAAATGCTGGCGAAGGCCGTGGAGTACTACCGCATCCGCAGCCTGGGGCACCCCATCGTGCTGGCCACCTTCGCGCTCACCGGTGCCTTCCGCGGCATCCAGAACCTGAGCTGGGGCATGTGGATCAGCATCGTCGGCGCGGCGCTCAACGGCGCCCTCAATCCCCTGCTCATCTTCGGCTTCGGGCCGTTTGAGGGGATGGGCATCGCGGGCAGCGCCTGGGCCAGCCTAGCGGCACAAGTGGTGATGTTCGCCATGGCCGTGTGGGTCATGCAATCGCGCACGCCGTTCAGCATCGTGCCCCGCAGCTGGCGGCACCCGGAGCTGAAAGGCCTCTGGCTGCTGAGCGGGAACCTCTTCGCGCGCACCATCGCGCTCAACATCTGCTACTACCTGGGCAACCGCTACGCCACTGGCTACAGCGAGGCGCACATCGGCGCGCACAGCATCGCCATGCAGATCTGGCTCTTCAGCGCCTTCTTCATCGATGGCTATGCCGCGGCGGGCAGCGTGCTGGTGGGCCGCCTGAACGGAGAGCGCAACTGGCGCGAGCTGCATCGCGTGAGCTGGCAGGTGGTCCGGCGCAGCGTGGGCATCGGCGCGGCGCTGGCCGCCCTGTACCTGCTGGCACAGCACCGCATCGGCGGGGTGTTCACCGGCGATACACGCGTGCTCGCGCTGCTGGGAGGCGTTTTCTGGCTGGTGGCGCTCACGCAGCCCATCAATGCCGTGGCCTTCGCCTTCGATGGCATCTACAAGGGCCTTGGCGATGGCAAGATCCTGCGCAACGTGCTGCTCATCTCCACCTTCGGCGTATTCGTTCCGGTGGCTTGGGGGACCGATGCGCTCGGGTGGCAGCTGCACGCGGTATGGACCGCCTTCGTGGCCTGGATGGCCGTGCGCGGACTGCTGCTGGCCCTGCATTTCGAGAAGCGCCACGGGGATCAGCGAGCGTGGGGACCAGGCTAACTTCGCCAGCATCATGCGCAAACCCATCCTCTTCATGACCGGCGCGCTGCTCGCCATGGCCGCGGTCGGCCAGGGCGACCCGATGCGCACGCCGCCAGGCCCGAGGTCTCTGGGCGATCGCATCTGGTTCGGCGGAGGCGTGGGCCTATCCTTCGGCACGGTAACCGCCATCCAGGTGGATCCGCTGGTGGGCTACAAGATCGATCCGGAGGGCAAGCTCTCCCTGGGTGTGGGCGGCAGCTACTGGTACTTCCGCGACAACCGGTTCGCGCCTCCAATCGAGTTCACGGGTTACGGCTACCGCACGTTCACGCGCTACCGCATCATCGAGCAGTTGTTCGCGCATGCCGAGTTCCTGCACCTCAATGTGGAGCGCTACATCGTCCGCGAGGATGCCGTGCGGCGCATCTGGGTTCCGCACCTGCTCGTGGGCGCAGGATACCGGCAACCCATGGGCGGTCGCAGCTCCCTCTATTTCCAGATCCTCTTCGATGTGCTGCAGGATCCCAATAGCGTATACCGCAACCAAGGGCCCATCGTGAGCGGCGGCATCGGCGTGGGCTTCTGATCAACGGCCAGCGCTCCGGCGCATTGAAGCCTGCAGCAGCGTCGCTCTTCCAAGGCGCAGCATGAATGCCTGGATGGGTTGAAGTGCCCGCCTTCGCCAGGCCCATTGGCTGGTGCCAGCGGGCCTGGCGAGGGCCTGGCGGAGCAGCGTCGCCTTCGCGCCGCCGCTCCGTCTCCTGTGGAGCCGGAGGGAATCGAACCCTCGTCCAAACGACCGTGAGTTGGGCTTTCTACATGCTTAGCCGCTTCATTGGTTTTCGACCACGGGCTGGGGAAGGGCACCCCATCCGAGGCTTAGGTCCTGAATCTCACCCGCGCTACGGACCACCGCGCGGGCCAGCTTCCCAGGGCGACACCCCAGAGCCGGGAAGGAGGGAAACGGGCCTCCCCGAGGGGTACTCGTCCACGCTACTGTTGTTCACGTGGATTAAGCGTCAGAGCCTTGGGCTCTTAGGCAGCGAGAGCGTAGTCTACTTCGCCAGTTATGGCGTTGATGCACTGGGATACGGGCCGCACATCACGCCCGGCATGCTTACCGCACCCCGCGAAGCCGCTGTCGAAACCAGATCGGCCCCAGGATGTTCCAAAGAACGAAGCGCGAAAGTAGCGCCACGCGCCCCATCAGATTCGATGCCGATGCGGTGCGCGGCTCCGGCTAAGTTTGCCGCCGCACAGAATGGCAGTCCCCTACCGCAAGATCGGCATCATCCGCGAAGGCAAGCAGCCCGCAGACCGCCGCGTACCGCTCACCCCTGCGCAATGCCGCGAAGTGAGCATCCGCTACCCGCAGCTCGACCTGGTGGTGCAGCGAAGCCCCGTACGGGCCTACACCGATGCCGAATACGCCAGCGAGGGCGTGACCCTGGTGGACGACCTCGGCGACCGCGAGCTCATCATCGGCGTGAAGGAAGTGCCCGTGGAGATGCTCCTGCCCGGCAAGAGCTACCTCATCTTCAGCCACACCATCAAAGAGCAGGCGCACAACCGGAAGCTCATGCGCGCGATCGTGGAGAAGGGCATCACCCTCATCGATCACGAGCTGCTCACCGATATACACGGCGACCGCGTGCTGGCCTTTGGCTATTGGGCCGGCGTGGTGGGCGCCTACAACGGCTTCCGTGCCTGGCAGCGCACCCATGCGGGCCCCGCCCTCAAGCCTGCGCACGAATGCCACGACCTGGAAGAACTGGAGCAGCACCTGCACGCCTTCCCCATTCCGAAGGACCTGCGCATCGTGATGACCGGTGGCGGTCGTGTGGGCAAGGGCGCCATGGGCGTGCTGGAGCGCGCCGGCGTGAAGCGCGTGAAGC
>CAZJTB010000346.1:0-3664 GCA_964548485.1 uncultured Chryseobacterium sp.
GCCCTAGCGCCGATTCAGCGGAAGGCGGCGTGGCTCAGGACGGAGGGGAAGATGAACAGCAGCCGCGCTTCGTGGAGGGCAAGGACTACACCGTGCTCGAGCGGGTGCGCTTCATGGATGCTCAGGGATTCGAGCGCCCGGCCGAGGCCTTCAGCGTGCTGCTGCCGAAGGGCTGGACCCATGAGGGAGGCGTGTCGTGGAAGGGGCTGAACGAGTGCCGGGGCGAGATGATCGCCGCGAAATGGAGCGCGAGCTCACCCGATGGCGCGATCCGTTACCAGGTACTGCCCAATCACAGCTGGTCGTCGGCCAGCGATAGGATGATGATGCAGAGCTTACAGATGCAGGCCCAGCAGGGCGGCTGCGAGGTGGGCGGCCCCATGGATGCCACGAGCTACCTGCGCGAGGTGTTCGCGCCGCGTGAGCTTCGGGGCGCAAGCATCACCGAGGTGAAGGAGAACGCGGAGGTGGCGCGCGAGATGGAGCGCATGGCGGCGCAGACGAAGGCGGCCTTCGAGCAGTGGGGAGGCCAGGCCACGCTGCGGCCCAGCGCGATCATCGCCCGGCTGAAGTGGAGCGATGGCACCGAAGGACTCGCGCTGGTGTCGGTGCTGAACGTCATCAACGTGTCGCAGAACATGTACACCGGCGAGTACCAGCAGCTCACCAACAGCAACGCCAGCGAGCGGAGCATCCTCCGCTTCCCGGCCAGCCGTCGCGATGAGGCCGAGCGCGTGCTGGCCACGATCAAATCGAGCTTCCGCACCAACCCCGCCTGGAAGCAGGCCGTGGAGGGCTACTTCGCGCAGCTGCGGCAGCAGCAGGACCGGATGCACCACATCCGCATGGCCGCCATCGATGAGCAGACCCGCCAGATGACCGAAGGGCACAACCGGCGCATGGCCGACATCCAGGCCCAGGGCGCCGCGAATACCGCGCGCCATAACGAGCGCATGGCCGGCTACGACCAGCAGATGCGCAGCTGGGAGCAGCAGCAATCGTCGCAGGACCGCCAGCACACACAGTTCGTGAAGGCCATCCGCGAGGTGGAGACCTGGAATGATGGGGGGAATGGGCGCGTGGAGCTCACCAGCGGCTACAACCACGCGTGGAGCCGTGGCGATGGCAGCTACATCCTGAGCAACAGCCCCAATTTCGACCCCAGCTCGGTGTTCCAGGACCAGAATTGGAAGCCGATGTCGATGGAGAATTAGGGCAGGGGCCCTCCCCGCGCGACCTTCGCGGCATGAACAAGCTCATCCTCGCCTGCCTGCTGGGCCTCATGGCACAGGCGCTTCGCGCACAGACCGTCCACGATTACGCTTCGGTCGAGTTCTCGCCGGGCATCCGCAAGCTGGGCGTATTCGGCACCTCGCTCCCTTCAAAGGTCATCGACCTGAAGACCCTGCACATGAGCAAGCGCGACCAGGACATACTCACCTTCTTCACTGAGGTTCAGGAGCTGGAGCGCCAGGGCTGGCAAGTGGCCAGCCAGGATATGGTGGCGCTGGACCGCGGCCTGCACATGTACGTGTGGACGCTGCGCAAGGCCAGGCCCTGAGGTGCCACCACCGCATTCCGGATCGAACGGCTACCTTCATCGCCATCGATGATGGACGTGGCCACCTACCAATTGCTCGATGGCAGGCGCTGCAGCGAAGCGCTGAAGGAGCGGATCGCGCGCGATGCGGCTGAGGTGAAGGCCCGCCGCGGATGGGCACCGCACCTCGCGGCCGTGCTCGTGGGCGACGATGGCGCCAGCCGCACCTATGTGGAGGCCAAGGTGAAGGCCTGCGAGGCCGTCGGCTTCCGCAGCACCTTGATCCGGAAGCCGGCCAGCATCACCGAAGAGGAGCTGCTTGACCTGGTCAAGCAATTGAATGCTGACGCGGAGCTCGACGGCTTCATCGTGCAGCTCCCGCTCCCGGAGCATATCGATCCCGACCGCATCACGCTCGCCATCGACCCCCGCAAGGATGTGGACGGCTTCCATCCGGAGAACATCGGTCGCATGGTGCTTGGGTTGCCGGGCTTCCTTCCGGCCACGCCGCGCGGCGTATGCGAGCTGCTGAAGTTCTACGGCATCGCCACCTCCGGCAAGCACTGCGTGGTGGTGGGCCGCAGCAACATCGTGGGCACGCCCATGAGCATCCTCATGAGCCGCAATGCCGAGCCGGGCAACTGCACCGTCACGGTCGCGCATAGCAGGACCAAGGACCTCGCGAGCATCACGCGGCAGGCCGATATCCTCATCGTGGCCATCGGGAAGCCGGAGTTCATCACCGCCGACATGGTGAAGGAGGGCGCCATCGTGGTGGATGTGGGCATCCATCGGGTGGATGATGCCGCGCGGAGGAGCGGATTCCGCCTGCTGGGCGATGTGCGCTTCACGGAGGTTGCCGCCAAGGCCGCGTGGATCACGCCCGTGCCCGGCGGCGTGGGCCCCATGACCATAACCAGCCTGCTACAGAACACCTTGCTGGCTGCGAAAAGCTGAGGCTTCGGTTACTCCTCGAAGGCCTCGATCGTGGCCTGGCGCTCCACCAGCTTGGTGAACTTGCCGTCGTAGCGCGTGGCGCGCACGATGTGGTTGTCGATCCAGTGGTAGTTGCCACCGCGCGGTTTGCCGAACAGGATCGCGTGATACTTGAAGCCGTGTCTATCCAGCCACTCGGTGGTAACAGCGCGGTGCTCCTCGGTGCGGCTGGTGAAGAAGGTGATGATGTGGCCTTCGTCGTACCAGCCGTTGCAGATCTCCAGCGCGCCCTCGAAGATGGCCGCGGTGGCCATGCGCTCGGGCTCCTCGTTGGGGATGTCCTCGCAGATGGTGCCGTCGATGTCGATCAGGAAGTTCTTCTTCCCCGGCGGCAGCTTCGGGCTGATGCGCTTGCCGTTCTCGAAGGTCTCGTTCAGCTGGGCCATGCCGTAAAGATGGCTACAATCTCCCCGCCTTGATCTCCTCCACCACCGCCGGATCCAAGAGCGTGCTCGTATCCCCCAGGCTCCCCAGCTCGTTCTCCGCCACCTTGCGCAGGATGCGCCGCATGATCTTCCCGCTGCGCGTCTTCGGCAGTCCGCTTACGAATTGGATCTTGTCCGGCTTGGCGATGCGGCCGATGCCGGCAGCCACGGCCTCAATGATGCGGCCGCGCATGTCCTCGGCATCAACCACGGGCTTCTCGGTGACCACGTACGCGTAGATGCCCTGTCCTTTGATGTCGTGCGGGTAGCCCACCACGGCGCTCTCCACCACGCCGGGCGCTGTATTGATGGCGCTCTCGATCTCGGCCGTGCCGAACCGGTGGCCGCTCACGTTGATCACATCGTCCACGCGGCCGATGATGCGGTAGCGGCCATCGGCATCGCGCTTGGCGCCATCCCCGGTGAAGTAGTGTCCCTTGTAGCTGCTGAAGTAGGTCTGGCGGCACCGCTCGTGGTCGCCCCAGGTGGTGCGCAGGATGCTGGGCCAGGGGAACTTCATGCACAGTAGTCCTTCCACCTCATTCTCGGCGATCTCCTGGCCCTCGGGCGTGAGCAGCACGGGCTGCACGCCGGGCAGCGGCCAGGCGGCATGGCTCGGCTTCTCGTCGGTGATGCCCGCGAGTGAGCTGATGAGGATGCCGCCGGTCTCGGTCTGCCACCAGGTGTCCACGATGGGGCAGCG
>CAZJTB010000347.1:0-3663 GCA_964548485.1 uncultured Chryseobacterium sp.
GATCCTTGTTGTGAATGGCCAGCCGGCTGACATCCGCCAATTGACCATCCTTTAAACCAGCGCATTGCCATGAGGAGGATGGCCAGTTTGGATGCGGAGCGGCGGCCGAGTTCGCGGTACGCCGGACCGGAGGATTCCGCTTCTGGATCGCATGCGTGCGCACCGTTACCCATACGGCCGCCTCGTGGGGGGCTCGCCGCCCCAAGGGATTCTGCGTTGCCCTTGGGGGCGGCAGCCCGCTTCCGGGTGAACCGCAGTGTGGTGCTCGGCTTGGTCCTTCTGGTGTTCGTTACGCCAAGCGAGCGTGCCGCTGCACAGCCCACGTTTTATCGCTCCTACGAGTATGATGTGATTCACGCGAGCGCGGAATGCCTGCTGCAGATGGCCGATGGCGGCTACTTGCTCGTCGGCGTGGAAGTAGTTGATGACAGCCTGACGTTGGCCAGGAGCAACGGGGTGCTGCTGCGCACCGATGAATCTGGCGAGCTGCTCTGGCGAAGGACTTACATGGGTCCTGAAGGCCAAATGCTTGATTTCAGGCATGCAATCATCACAGGCGACGGGAGTATCGCTATTACTGGCGTCACCATCGAAACGACTCCTCCGTACGCTGGTGATCTATGGTGCGCTCTGCTGGATGAGGAGGGCGAGTTGCTCTGGAGCGCGAACGTGGATCGAACCAGCGACCAATGCGGCATCCAGGTGCGCGAGGTACCAGGCGGCGGATACGCCGTCGGGGGCTGGAGCGACATGCCCTCCGTGGCACAGAATGCTTACGGCGCATACCTGGTCCGCTTCAGCCCGGTGGGCGACACGCTATGGACCCGAACCTATTCAGCCCCCCCGCCCTATGGCAGCAGCCTGGGCTATTGCTTGGAAACAACAGCAGATACCGGCTTCATCTTCGCGGGCGCTAGGAATTACGATTCACCGTTGGTGATCCGACTGGACTCAATGGGCGATACGCTCTGGATGAGGCTGCTGGATACGCTCAATTTCGGCAGGGCGCACGATGTGCTCCTCACTGAAGATGGGAACATCGCCATCACGGGCTACGGCACGGTAACCGGCTTTTCACGGCCTTTTTTAACCATGCTCGACCCCAATGGCAACATGCTCTGGTTACAGACCTATCCGGAAGTCCTTCCTGGCTGGGCCTATGCCATGGATCGGACCCCTTACGGGTATGTGCTGGGCGGCATGACGGCCAACTACAAGTTCAGGATCATGGCCACGGATTTCAACGGGGAGCTGCTTTGGACCCATACGATAGAGCCGACGGAGACCTACGGCGATGGGTATGATGTCATTCATACCTCCGATGGCGGATTCGCGCTCTGCGGGCTCCATGGCTCAACCGTGGCCCACATGGTTCTGATCAAGACCGATCAGTACGGCCTCATCACCAATACCGCACCGGATGATCCAATGCCGCCTGGGCCTCCGATTTATCTTTTCCCGAACCCGGCAGGCGATGTCGTTGCTGCCTCATACACCTTGGCCTATGCCAGTCAGGCCTCCATTCGCTTACTCGATATGAATGGCCGCTTGGTGGCGCAGCTTTCGCCAGCCGCCGCTCAGGCCAGGGGCGAGCATCGAATGAGCCTTGATTTGGCTGGGATACCCGCAGGTTGCTATCTCGTGGAGGTAGCCGCAGAGCGGGAGTCGTGGACGGCACGCTTGATCAAGCAGTAGTCGGCTCTACGGTCGATCGGTGTTACGGTAGGCAATCGTGGCCTGATGCAATAAAAGCTTGGGTCAGAACCGCAGCCCCACGCCGAAGGTCAGGTTCACCACCCGTGTGCCGCTGGTGAGGGTGCTGAAGCCCACGTTGCCCTCGGTGTCGCTGGTGATCGATTTCGGGTCCACGTAGGTGACCTTGCCGCCATTGAGGCGCTCCATGCGCAGCTCGGTGAAGAAGTTGCGCGAGGGTGCATAATTGATGCCAGCCGCCCAGCCGATGCTGCCGATGAATTCGCTGGCCAGCCGCTCCTCGGATACCGGCTCGTCCACACCGGGCACCACGATCTCCGATCGGGTCACGAAGTGCCGCGCGCCGGTCATGAATTCGGCGTAGGGGCTCACCTTGCCTTGAAGCGGCTGCAGGCGCAACAGGCCATGATAGCCGTAGATGTTGCTGCGCACCTTCAGCTCACCCGTGGTGGCGGGCAGGTTCTCCACGCGCACATTCACCTCCTGGGTGCGCGCGCCCATGCGGTTCCAGCCGAAATCGAAGCCGTAGCTGAAGGGCAGGCGGCGCATGGGCATGGTGAAATTGGCGCTCAGGCCGGCCATCTGGCGGCCCCAGGCCCGGTCGAATTCGCCGATGGGGATGCCGATCTCGAGGCCACCGGCCACTGTTGCAGGGCGGTCGTTCCAGCGCGAAACGGGACGGTCGTCCCAGCGCCGGTCATCGCGTTGCTGCGCGCTCATGGCGGCGGGCATCGCGAGGAGCAGGAAAGCGATCGGGAGGGTAGCTGCGGTGCGCATGGCGTGAAGGATGCTGGCTGGGAGCCAAAGGTTATGCCGAATGGCCGCGGATACCTTGGCCCCGATGGAGCTGGGACCCGTATGGGAGGGCTGGGGGCTGCTGGGCCTCTTCCTGGGCGCGTTCGTGGCCGCAACCATCTGGCCTTTCAGTTCGGAGGCCCTGTTGCTGGCCTTCTGCGCGGGCTCCTGGGGCAGCCTGGAACTGCTTGCCGCGGCATCCCTGGGCAATTGGCTTGGCGGCATGAGCAGCTATGGGCTGGGCCGGCTGGGCGACCCTGTGCGCATCGCGCGGTGGCTCCGGATCGCACCGGGGAAGGCGGCGGCCTGGCAGGCACGCATCGCCCGTTTCGGCCCATGGGCGGCGCTGCTCTGCTGGGCCCCCATCATCGGCGATCCCATTGCCGTGGCCTTGGGGCTTGGCCGCGCTAGGCTCATCCCCACGGCTTTCTTGATGCTGCTCGGGAAGGCCGCCCGTTACGCCATGCTCATCCTCGCGATGCGGGCCGTGATCGCCTGAAAGCGGAAGGCCCCGCTTGCGCGAGGCCTCCCAATCACTGAGTGGGTGTTTGCGATGTACCGGACTCAGTAAGCGGTGTTCTGCGGGTCCCAGTTGGCCCAGCCGGCGGTCCAATCCTCGTTGCCGAAGGCGCCACGGTAGTTCACCGGGGTGAAGAAGCTGTCGGTGAGCGGGCTCCAGGTGAAGTCGGCGCCGCTCAGCAAGGGGCTGCCACCGGTGGGGCGGAAATTGGGTGCGCCCAGGTTGAAGGGGTCGTTCACCATCAGGTCCGCGTTGCTGGCGAGCACGGTGTTGTTCCAGCCGGCGGTGTTGAACCAGGCCGTGCAGGCGGCCTGATCCCAGTTCTGCCCGCTGGGAACATTGATCGGGGTGACCATGCCGGCGATGACATTGCCACGGAACATCAGGTCGCCGTTCGTGGCATTGGCCTGGGTGCTGTTGCCATCGATGTAGAGGCCGGTGGGGTAACCGGCGAACACGCTGTTGAACACGCGGGTCTGCGTATTGCGGCGCAGGTGCAGGGCACGGGCGTAGAGGGTGTTCACCGTGGTGCCGGCATCCACCTTGGGGCCGAAGATGCTCACGTTGCTCCAGGTGCCCCGGCTGTAAGGCGAGGCGGGGTTGCCAGCGGCGTCGTTGTCGCACTCGAAGCCGTT
>CAZJTB010000348.1:0-3654 GCA_964548485.1 uncultured Chryseobacterium sp.
TCTTCTGGATCTCGAAGCCGGCGGGCACCTCCTGGTAGGTCTTGCTGAAGAGCTTGCGCGTGGTCTCGATCTCGTACACCGGCACGAAGGAGAGCATGTCCATGAACACATCGGACTCCTTCACGCCGTGCTTCTTCACCCGGTCGGTGAACGAGGCGATGCGCGCATTGATCAGGCTGTCGGCCTCTTGCGCGCTCTGACCCAGCTGCGTGATGTGGAAGATGGCGAGGTAGCTGTCGGCCGTGGCGTTCATCATGGCGTTCACCTCCAGCACGAGCATGTTGCCCTGGATGGTGGCCTTCACCGGCTGCTCGGCCTGCTGCAGCCACATGCGGCTGCTGGCCTCGTACATGAGGTTGCCCATGGCCTGGCCCGCGGCGGTGCCATTGGCCAGGATGGGGAGGAGGAAGGCGATGCTTCGGCGTGCGCGCGTCATGCGGTTTCGGTTTGCAGCACCGGTACCCGCGCGCAAGCGATCGGTTCAATGGCGCGGCGATCAGCCTTCCGCCGCCGGTGCCGCCCTGCGGCCCAGCACCTCTTCCGCATTGCCCTTGATCGTGGCGGAGATGCGCTCCATGGGCAGGTCGTTCTGGTCGCTGCCGAAGGGGTCCTCGATCTCCTCGGCGATCAGCTCCAGGCTGGCGAGCACGTAGAAGACGAACATCACCACGGGCATGGCCAGGGCGCCCAGGGTGAAGGCGAAGCCGAAGGGCAGGGTGAGCACATAGATGACGATGAACTTCTTGATGAAGCTGCTGTACGAGTAGGGGATGGGCGTGTTCTTGATGCGCTCGCAGGCGCCGCAGATCTCGAGGAACTGCGCCAGTTCCTTGTCCAGCGCCAGGTAATGCTCACCGGTGATGCGCCCATCGCGCATGAGTCGGATGGCGCGCTCGGTCATCAGCTGCACCACCTGCGAGGGGATGTGCTTGCTGCGGTCGAAGTCGGGGATCTCGGGGTGGGGCGAATCATCGAGCTCGAGCCGGGTGCGCTCGCGCTGCAGGTGCAGGCGCAGCTCGTGGGCGAAGCGGGGGATCAGCTTCGCGTAGAAGGCGCGCGTCGCGGCATCGTCGGGGACGAGGGCATCGATCTTCACGGCCAGGTTGCGGCTGGTGTTCACCAGTTGGCCCCAGAGCTTGCGGCCCTCTCACCAGCGATCGTACGCGGTGTTGGTGCGGAACACGAGCAGCATGCTGATCGTGAAGCCGAGCAGGCTGTGCATCACGGGCAGGTTCTTCACGAAGCCCTCGGCCGTGGGGCCGAATGACCGCAGCTCGAGGAGGCCCACCACATAAGTGAAGGCCCCCACAAGCAGCACCAGCGGCCACAGCTTGCGGAAGGTGTCGGAGCGATGGATCGCCATCGCCCGGAACCAGTTCCTGGAATCGTAGGTGACCATGCTTACTCGTAGTGCTTGCCCACCAGGCGCTGGAACAGGCGGCCCGGCAGCAGCTTCTTGGCCAGCACGCTGATGCGCTGAACGCCCTGCGCCACCAGATAGGCCGCCCTGGGCTCTGGATCGGCGATCACCCGGGCCACCACGCGCGCGAGCTCATCGGGGTCGCGGCTGTAGTGCAGGCTGCCGCTCAGCACCTCCATGGCTTTCTCATAACCCGCACGGTGCTCTGGCGAGATGGTCGCGGGCCGGAGCCGGCCGTTGGCGATGGGCGTGTTGAACTCGCCCGGCTGCACATTCACCACGCTGATGCCGAAGCGCCTCTCCTCGATGGCCAGCGCCTCGCCGTAGCGCTCCAGCGCGGCCTTGCTGGCGCTGTAGAAGGCGCGGTAGGGCAGGCCGAAGTGGCCGGCCACGCTGGTGATGTTGATGATGAGCCCCTTGCCTTGGGCGCGCATCGCCGGGAGCACCGCGCGGCAGAGCCGATGGGCGCCGAGCAGATTGGTGTCGATCAGGCGCATGGCCATGTCGGGCTCGATGTCCGAAGCCGGCCCCTGGATGCCCAGGCCGGCATTGTTCACCAGCACATCGATGCGTCCGGCGCGGCGCAGCGCCGATTCCACGCCGGCGCGCACGGTGGCATCGTCGGTGATGTCCATGCGCAGCAGGGTGAAGCCTTCCTGCTGCTGGCCGTCCTCCACGCTGCGGCCCGTGCCGAAGACCGTATGGCCCTGCGCGGCCAGCCGCTTGCACATCGCCTGCCCCAGCCCGCTGCTTCCGCCCGTGACGAGGATCACCTTCGGTTGGTACGTCATGGGGGCAAGGTAGCCGACCGCTTCAATGGGCCACGCGCATCGGGAGTGCGATGGGTCAGGGCAAAAGAAGAGGGGCAAGCGATCCGCATCGCACCGCATCAACCGCCTGCCCTTGCTTCATTCCTGACCTGGGGGATTTGGCGGGAGCTGGTCGTACGGGACTTGCCCCGGGGCGAAGGTAGGGCGCCGACGGGCACAACGCGACCCGGCTCAGCGCCGTGCCACCATGCGGCCGCCGATCCAGGCCATGGGCAGGTAGGCCACCACCAGGTCGAGCGCGACGAACCAGGCCGGCGCGGGAATCAAGAACGCGGCGGCGATGCCGCCGAGCAGATGCAGCGCACCCACCACGAGCGCGAGGGCTGCTTTGCGGCTTGCGGCGATCAGCGCGGCGATGGCTCCGCCGATGAGCGAGGGCAGGGCATGCGCCAGGAATGGCGCGAGGAAGTGGCGCGCCTCGAGCAGCGCGTAGGTCTCCGGGACTTCGGGATTGAAGCCTTCGGGAGGCGCGATCAGCTTCATGAGCAGGCCCAGCAGCAGGCCATTGAGCGCGAGACAGGCCGCGAAGCCCGCGACTACAGCGAGGATGTTCCGGAGGATGGGTGCCATGATGGACCGAAAGTAGGATTCGGGCGGTTCGGGCAATGGCGGGTCAGCAGTGCTGATGGGCCGTTTCCGCTGGTGCTTTGAAGTGATGATTCATCCTTGGCTGAGGCTGAGGCTGAAGAAGCCCACCTACGCCCCATTGGGGCTTCGGTGGACGAAAAACATGGCCAATTCGCCCTTGCTCTTGATGGCCACACGGCCGCGTGGCGAGAAGGAGAGGCCGGGCTCGTCCTGCAGCAGCTCGAAGGTGGCCTGGCTCACGCTCACCTCGCCCACCGCTCCCGCCGACTCCATGTGGGAGGCCGTGTTCACGGTATCGCCCCAGATGTCGTACTGGAACTTGCTATCGCCCACGATGCCGGCCACCACGGGCCCGGTGTGGATGCCGGCGCGCATGGTGAAGCAGGGGAGGCCCTGCTCCTGGCGCTCGGTGGCGCGCGCCTTCAGCCATGCCTGCATCTCCAGCGCGGCCAGCACGGTATCGCGCGCGCTGCCTGGTCGCGGCTCGGGGAGGCCGCCCGCGCACATGTAGGCATCGCCGATGGTCTTGATCTTCTCGAGCCCATGCCTGGCGGTGATGCCATCGAAGGCGCGGAAGCAGGCGTCGATCTCGGCCACGAGCTCGTGCGCGCTGAGGCGCTCGCTCATGCGCGTGAAGTCGTGGAAGTCGGTGAAGAGGATGGTGACCCCGTCCACATCGCGCGCGGCGGCGCGGCCGGTGGCCTTGAGCTCATCGGCGATGGGCTTGGGCAGGATGTTGAGCAGAAGGCCCTCGCTGCGGTCGCGCTCCCGCTGGATGATGGCCCTGCTGCGCCGCACGTAGCGCAGGCGGTTCCA
>CAZJTB010000349.1:0-3653 GCA_964548485.1 uncultured Chryseobacterium sp.
CAGGCCCAGGTTGCCCTCGCTGAGCAGGTCGGGCAGGCTCAGCCCTTGCCCTTGGTACTGCTTGGCCACGGATACGACGAAGCGGAGGTTGGCCTTCGCCAGGGCCTCCAGGGCATCGTTGTCGCCCTGCTTGATGCGGCGCGCCAGTTCCACTTCCTCCTGCGCGGTGATGAGCTTCACGCGGCCGATCTCCTGGAGGTATTTGTCCAGGCTCGGCGTGTCGCGGTTCGTCACCTGCTTCACGATCTTCAACTGACGCATGCGTGCCATTCGGGCGGGGATGAGTGATTGAGGCGGTTTGAACGCCTGCGGGGGGGAGTTGGTTACCCGCACGGCGATGCACGTGGCGAATGGGCGCCGCGCCGCCATCAATGCCGAAGGCCGCCCTTGTGGACGGCCCCTCGTGCTTGCTTGCGTTGGATGAGCTCAGTTCTGGCTGGGCTCGCCGCCTTCGTTCTCATGGCGGGCATGCCCTCCTTGGTGGGGGCGGTCGCCATGGTCGCGGCGTGGTCGGTCACCGTGGTCGCGGCGCGGACGATCGTCACGGCGCGGGCGGTCGCCGCGCTCGCGGCGCTCACCGGCCATGGCGGGCTCGCGCTCTACGTAGCCCTCAGGCTTGGGCAGGAGCACGCGGCGGCTCAGCTTCAGCTTTCCGCTGCGGGGGTCCTTGCCCACCACCTGGAACTCGATCACGTCGCCTTCCTTCAGCACATCCTCCACGCGCTCGATGCGGCGCCACTCCAGCTCGCTCACATGCAGCAGGCCGTCAACGCCGGGCAGCACCTCCACGAAGGCGCCGTAGGGCATGATGGTCTTCACCTTGCCCTTGTAGTTGGCGCCCACTTCGGCCTGCGGCGGATTGGCGATGGCGTTCACGCGGGCAAGCGCGGCATCGATGCTCGCCTTGTTCTCGCTCATGATCTCCACCTGGCCCACGCCATCCACCTCGTCGATGCTGATGTGCGCGCCGGTCTCGGCCTGAATCTCCTGGATCACGCGGCCGCCGGGCCCGATCACGGCGCCGATGCTCTCCTTCGGGATGGTGATGGTGATGATGCGCGGGGCGTGCTCCTTGTAGTCGGCGCGCGGCTCGCTCATCGTCTTCAGCATCTCGCTGAGGATGTGCAGGCGGCCCTGGCGCGCCTGTTCGAGCGCCTGTGCCAGCACCTCGTAGGGAAGTCCGTCCACCTTCATGTCCATCTGCGTGGCCGTGATGCCTTTGGCGGTGCCGGTCACCTTGAAGTCCATGTCGCCCAGGAAGTCCTCGTCGCCGAGGATGTCGCTGAGGATCGCGTGGCGCTTGCCATCGCTGATCATGCCCATGGCGATGCCGCTCACCGGGGCGGTGATCTTCACGCCGGCGTCCATCAGGGCAAGGGTGCCGCTGCACACGGTGGCCATGCTGCTCGATCCGTTGCTCTCGAGGATGTCGCAGTTCAGGCGGATGGTATAGGGGTTGGTCTCGATGCCGGGGATCACGGGCTTCAGCGCGCGCAGCGCCAGGTTGCCGTGGCCCACCTCGCGACGGCCGGGGCCGCGGATGGGCTTCACCTCGCCGGTGCTGAAGCTGGGGAAGTTGTAGTGGAGCATGAAGCGCTCGCTGCCCTTCTTCGTGGCCAGGTCGATGGTCTGCTCGTCCATGCTGCTGCCCAAGGTCACCATGTTGATGGCCTGGGTCTCGCCGCGGGTGAACACCGCGCTGCCGTGGGTGCCGGGCAGCACGTCCACCTCGCTCCAGATGGGGCGGATATCGGTGGTCTTGCGGCCATCGAGGCGCTTGCCATGGTCGAGCACCACGTTGCGCACGGCCTTCTTCTGGGTCTTCTTGAAGTAGCGCGCCAGCATGGCCTTATCGGTCTTCTCCTCGTCGCTCAGCGTGGCCAGGCAGGCCTCCTTGATGGCGGCGAACTGCTCGTTGCGCTCCTCTTTCGAGGTGGGGTTCATCGCCAGGTCGTAGTACTTCTGGTAGCAGAAGTCGTGGATCTTCTGGCCGATGGCCTCGATGTTGTTCTCGTGGCTGTAGGTGCGCTTCACCTTGCTCTTCTCCACCAGGGCGGCGAACTCCTCCAGGGCGATGCACTGCTTCTGGATCGCTTGGTGCGCCAGCTTGATCGCTTCGATCATGTCGGCCTCCTGCACCTCCTTCATCTCGCCCTCCACCATCAGGATGTCGGCCTTGGTGCCGGCCACGATCAGGTCGAGGTCGTTACCCACCAGCTCATCCACCGTGGGGTTGATGATGAAGCGGCCGTTCACGCGGCCCACGCGCACCTCGCTCACGGGCCCTCCGAAGGGGATGTCGCTCACCGCGAGGGCGGCGGCGGCGGCCAGGCAGGCGATGCCATCGGCCTGGTTCTTCTTGTCGGCGCTCATCAGGCTCACCACCACCTGGGTGTCGCCATGGAAGTCGTCGGGGAAGAGGGGGCGCAGGGCGCGGTCGATGAGGCGGCTCACCAGTACCTCGTGGTCGCTGGGGCGCGCCTCGCGCTTGAAGAAGCCGCCGGGGAAACGGCCGGCCGCGCTGAATTTCTCGCGGTACTCCACCTGCAGGGGCAGGAAGTCGATGCCCTCGCGGGCCTCTTTGGTCGCAACCACGGTCGCGAGCAGCATGGTGTCGCCGAGGCGGGCCATCACGGCGCCGTCAGCCTGTTTCGCCAGCACGCCGGTCTCCAGCGTGATGACCTTGCCATCGCCCATGTCGATGGTCTTGGTGATTCCTTGTGGTCTCATGTTCTTGGGCGCGCCTTTCGCGCCGGTTTTTGGTTGGTGTTCTTCTTCTGGGTCGGCGGTAATGAAAGGGGCGACCGTGATTCACGATCGCCCCCTTCGATCAGGAATTGCATGCCGGTGCCGCATTCGCGGCCGAGTGCCGGATCACTTCCGCAGGCCGAGCTTGCCGATGATGGCCCGGTAGCGCTCGATGTCGTGGGTGCGCAGGTAGTTCAGGATCTGCTTGCGCTTGCCCACCAGGTCCAGCAGCGCCTTCTCGGTGCCGTGGTCCTTCTTGCTATTCTTGAGGTGCTCGGTGAGGTGGTCGATGCGCTTGGTGAACAGGGCGATCTGGCTCTCCGCCGCGCCGGTGTTCTTCGCGTTCCCCCCGTGCTCCGTGAAAATGGCCTTCTTGGCCTCGCTGGTCAGGTACATGGTCGTTCGTAACAGGGCGCGAATATAGGCGGATGCCCGGTACGGAGCATCATCTGCTCGAAATCCTTGGGAATCAGCCCCTCAGCATCGCGAAGGTCTTGGCCAGGAAGGCCTTCAGGTCCTTGCGCTCCACGATCTTGTCCAGGAATCCGTGCTCCAGCACGAATTCGCTGGTCTGGAAGCCCTCGGGCAGGTCGCGGCCGATGGTCTCCTTCACCACGCGCGGTCCGGCGAAGCCGATCAAGGCCTTGGGCTCGGCGATGTTCAGGTCGCCCAGCATGGCATAGCTGGCGGTGACGCCCCCGGTGGTGGGGTCGGTGAGGATGCTGATGTAGGGGAGCTTCTTCCGGGCCAGCAGGCTGAGCTTGGCGCTGGTCTTGGCCATCTGCATCAGCGAGAAGCCGGCCTCCATCATGCGCGCACCGCCGCTCTTGCTGATGATGATGAAGGGGCACTTCTTCTTCAGCGCCACATCGGCCGCCAGGGCGATCTTCTCGCCCACCACGCTG
>CAZJTB010000350.1:0-3647 GCA_964548485.1 uncultured Chryseobacterium sp.
TCTGATCATCTGATCATCTGATCTGAAGAACACCTTCCTAAAGCCCAACGTCCCCTTGATCAGCTCCGTGTCGGTGGCGAGCAATTCGTCGGGAGTGGGGTGCTTGTCCTTGTCGGACAGGCGCTCGTAGGCTTCGGTGAGGAGCTTGAGCTGCTTCTTGGCCGCATCTCCGATCGCCTGGAGGTCGCGGAGCCAGAGCACGGTGTCCTCGGGCAGTTGCGCGAAGAAAGTCTGCTGGCGCGCGGCATCCTCGTCCTGAAGGTCGGGCACGATCACGGCCTCGGCCAGGCGCTCCACGGTGAGCTGGTCCTGCGGGTCAAAGCGGCGCACGCTCTCCACGGTGTCGCCGAAGAGCTCGATGCGGTAGGGCTTGTCGCTGCCGTAGCTGAACACGTCCACGATGCCGCCGCGGATGCTGAACTGCCCCGGCTCGTACACGAACTCCACGCGGGTGAAGCCGGTCTCGTGCAGCCATTCCTCCAGCGTGTCGATCGGCAGCTCCTCGTTGCGTTTGATGGTGAGGGTGTTCTTCGCCATCTCCTCCTTGCCGATCACCAACGGCACCAAGGCTTCGGGGTAGGTGACGATCAGGAGCGGAGCGACTGGCGACTGTTCATTCGTGACTGGTGAATTGCTGGGTCTTTCATTCGCCAACTCCCATTCGCCATTCACCTTTTCCGCACCCTTCGCCATTCGCCATTCACTATTCACCTTCATCAATGCCTCCAGCACCTCCGTGCGCGTCACACGCTCGCCGTCATGGTGGCCTTCGGGATCGTACACTGAGCGCGACGGTGCGGGGTAGAAGAACAGGTCCTCCTCCTTCTTCGCATGGCGCCCGTCCTTGTCCTTGCCGCGCAGCGCTTCGAGGTCGTTGAGGAAGTACGCTGCCTCCTCGCGGTCGGTGAGCACGAACACATGCACGCCGCCACGCTGGGCGATCACGGCGTTGGCGATGAACGCTTGCGAAGAACCAACAGTGCCGGCTATCTGCACACGGGCAGCCTTGTCACACAGGCCGTCGGCCACGCGGGCCACGCGGGCGTCGGAGCGGTAGAGGGAGAGGATGTCGTGGAGGGAGGTCATTCAGTTGTGAGCACTACGTTTTGCCATCAGGCTTGTGGGAACGATGATGGCTGTTCTAGAATGACTTTGGGTGGGAACGAGAAGAGTTCATTTCGACACTCTTCAAGTGCAGCTGGTGACCGTGATTGCTGCCAGATGCTGACAACTTGCTTCAGGAATTCGAGGTTCCAGGCTGTCACATAGCGCTGTGCTTGCTCGACAGCTAGGATGTTGTACATCGCCGCGTGTGTCTTGGTGCTTCCGCCCCATGTTGTGTTTTCGGGTATTGACCAGTACAATCGCCTTGCGGAAAGTGGAAAGCAGAAATTCGTGAAGACATCCACGTTTGTCCTAGGTTGATGACGGTACACAACGGGCTGTCCGTTAGGACGATGAAGGGCACGTCCATTTGGCCCACATGAGAGTATGCGGGTTGTTCAAAGGCCTGACCAGTTTTAATGTGGTTGAGAAAGGCTCCAGCCGGAAGAAACGCTCTCTCCACTTGGATGCCATCCATGATTCCAACTGCTCGCTCAGGATCATTTGCAATATCCGGCTCCTGTGTGAGGGCGTACTGTAGTCGACTCTTCGCCGCCCGGGCAAAGTGCTCGTCACGTCTAGGCGACCTTACCCACAACGACGCGACAAAAACGAGTGCGCCAAGAATCCGGTCCTGTGTGATCAAGCTTTGTGTGACTGGTTCGGTGGCAAGTGCGTTGATTATTTCCGCGTGATGCGTGTCTAGTTGTTGGTAGACAGCCTCTGGTAGAGATTCCGGGATCACCCCCATGCGCACGTTGTTCCTATTCCGCTCGAAGAACAACTGCTTCGGGTACCACCAGCGCGAACTGAACTCGTCCCTGATCTTATCATAGCGGTACAGTTGGCCCTTGTCGTTGGTGAAGTGCGCCTGGAATGATGTCGGGATATAATGGTGCCGACTGGACATTCGCTTTGACATCTCGTACAAACGCCCGAAACCCGGTGCCGCACTTCGCGGGCATCGGGTCCGGGAACGGGTGCGAATCTACTGCCATGGCGCACCTTCCGCCGCCGGGCGCCATCATGCTCGGTATGCAGCGCTCTAGGTCATAGCCATGCCTGAGAGGGAAGCGCTCTCCATCCCAAGGCAGATCCGTTCCTGCGCTGCACGATCAGCTCGGAAGACGCACACGGCCTGAAGCATCATCGCTCGCATGCGCTAGGGAGCGTCCGTCGCGTGGTTCCACGAAGTACATCTTCAGCAGTCCCTTGTTCTTCGCCTCCAGCTCACCGCGGTAGGTGCATGCGTAGTGGTCCTTCACCAGGGCATGCGTGGTGGCTGAGATGTTCACCTGCCCAGGCAGGCAGTTCTCCTGCATGCGCGCCGCGATGTTCACGGCATCGCCCCAGATGTCGTAGGCGTATTTGTGTATGCCCACCACGCCGGCCACCACATCGCCGCTGTGCAGCCCGATGCGGATGCCGAAGCCCTTGGCCCCCGGCGACTGGTTGCGCTCGCGGATGAAGTCGCGCATCGCCAGCGCCAGCCGCACGGCCCTCAGCGCATGGTCGGGCGCGGAGGCGGGAAGACCGGCCACGGCGAGGTAGGCGTCGCCCACGGTCTTGATCTTCTCCACCCCGTGCGCCGCCAGCATGCGGTCGAATGCGGTGAAGCAGGCATGGAGCTCATCAACGAGCAGCTGCGGCGAGAGCCGCTCGCTGTGCCGGGTGAAATCGGTGAAGTCGGCGAAGAGCACCGTGACGTCGGCGTGCGCGCGCGCAGCCACGTTGCCGCGATCGCGCAGCTCATCGATCACCGAGGCGGGCAGGATGTTGAGCAGCAGGTCGTCGGCGGCCTGTTTAGCGCGCTGCAGCTCGCGGGTGCGCTCGTCCACGTCGCGCTCCAGCTGCATGTTGCGGTCGCGCAGGGCCTCGCGCATCATGTACTCCCCATCGTGCAGCCTGTAGTCCGGGGTGGAGCCATGCACATGGGCCACCAACCAGCGGCCCTGCACGCGCTTGAGCACCGTGGTGAGCCGGATCTCATCCACCCGGCTGCGGCCCGCTTCGGTCTTCTTCCAGACGGAATCGCACTCCACCCAGGCGGCATCGCCATGCACGCGCGCTTCAAGCCGTGGCATCTCGATCACGAAGGGGCGCGGGAACTGCTCCACGCCTTTCTCGTTCATGGCCCGGTATTGCGCGATGCCGCTTGCCCGCTCATGGGGGCCGGTGCCGATGAAGGTCACATCGGGCGCGCAGACGGCGAACCTCCGGTCCAGGTCGCGCTGGGCATAGGCCTGCCAGAACGTTTCGTGCACGTCCAGCACGGCGCGGGTGTCCTGGTCAGGGGATGCCATGCGTGGGAGCGTGCCGGTGTGTATGGCCGCTGAATGTATGCCAGGAAGGGATGCGCCCCGGCGTTCGGGCGAAGCGGTTGCTCAGCCCTTGGTCGCCATCGCGGCCTCCACCATCGCCTTGCTGCCGATGTACAGCGGGCAGCGCTGGTGCAGCTCGGTGGGCTTCAGGTCCAGGATGCGCGTGGTGCCATCGGTGGCCATGCCGCCGGATTGCTCGGCCAGGAAGGCCAGCGGATTGGC
>CAZJTB010000351.1:0-3613 GCA_964548485.1 uncultured Chryseobacterium sp.
GCGAGTTGAAGAAGTTCATGTTCGATCCCGGAACCGAGATCGCCAGCGTGCCCTTCATCGGCCGGAAGTTGGCACTCTTCAGCCCGGAGATGGCGCCGCTCTACGATTTCCGGATCTGGGCCGATGAGCGTGGCGGCAGGCCCTGCTGGGTCTTCAGCGCGGCGGCAAGGCCCGAGCACCGCGATGGAAAGACGGTGATCAAGACCATGGACACCTGGTTCGACCAGGAGACCTACGATGTGCTTGCGAGGAGCTACCGCATCGCGCATCAGGCGATCTTCCTTGATTTCGACATCAGCATCAGCGTCCGCAACATCCGGATCGGCGATGCCCTGGTGCCCGTGCGCGTGAGCTACGATGGCGATTGGGACATTCCCTTCGAAGCGCGTGAGCGCGTGCGCTTCTGGCTGGAATACACGGATTGGCGCGTGGTGCCCTGAGGCCCTCAAAGCCTGGCTCCCGCGTCAACGAGCCGCTGCGCGATGCGCTTGGAGGCGCGCTCCAGCAGCTGCGCGCGCGGGGCGCCGCGGCCGATCTCCTGCCGGTTCACCTGCACCACCTCGGAGAGCTGGATGCGCCCGGTCTCGGCGCTGATGAGCTGCACCTGGGCCTCCAATTGCCGGGTCAGCACATCGTCGAAGCGCAGCAGGCGCACGGCCAGCACATAGCGTGCGCCGAGGAGCTTGCCGGCGGCCGCTATCTGGCGTTCATCGTATGCGCCGCTCATCTGCCGGCGCTGCTCGGCCAGCAGTTGTTCCGTGTTCTCGCGGTCCACGAGTATCAGGAAGGGGTCGCGCGCGTCGAGCACGGCCTGCTTGATCCGCGCCAGGAATTGCGCCGAGATCTCCGTTGCGGTGGCTCCTGACATCACTTCGAGGCGAGCATCCCTGTCGCCCAGCATGATGCATGCCACCGTGTAGCTGGCTTTGGCAAGGCATTCGGAGCGCTTCGCAAGCGCATCCTTGTGCGCCGGGTCTATGGCGATGGCTTGCTCGAGCTTCTTGTGCGCTTCGCGCCAGAGCCCCTTGTCCATGGCGATGACCGCCTCGCGGTAAAGCGGTTCCGTGCGCGCGAGCCGCTGCAGGTGCGCGGCATCGCGATGGTCCGGCCACAGGCGAAGGGCCTGGCCGCATAGCTCATCGGCTTCAGCGAACCGTTCGGTGGCATAGGCTGAAGCGGCCTCGCCGCAAAGGCGGTCGGCCTCGCTTCGCATGGCCGTGGCGCGCTGCGATTCCAGCAGCGGGTTCAGCTCGAGCAGCAAGCCCTTGGATTCCATCAAGCGCTTGTAGGCCTGGGCCTCATCGCGGTATCGGTCGCCGCTGCGGATATCACCCGTTCGGTAGGCCTCGGCCGCGAGTTCCTGCTTCCGGTCGAGGAGCGCCTGCGCCGTGCGCTTCATGCCTACCAGCGCCAAAGCCTCCTTGGGCCGGCGGGTGTACAGTTCGGCATAGGCCCCGTGCGCCTCGTTGAGCAGCCCGTGCTGCTCATAGGTCTCGGCGCGGGCCAGTTGCTTCCGCGCCGAGCCGCAAGCGATGGGCACCAGGAATGGGATGATCAGGAGCAGGCGGCGCATGGCGTGCGAAATAACGACCAAGCGCTGTGCCGCTGTTCAGGAGCGCCGGGCCTAGCTGCCGCTCGGTTCAGGATGCAGCGATGGACCCGCACCAGTGCGGCGCATCCAGAGGCAGGGAATGAAAGGGCCCCTGCCATGCGGCAAGGGCCCCCGGTGATCGTGCTGGAGGCTTACTTCCTCAGTGAATCGCGGATCTCCATCAGGAGCTTGTCCGTGCTGCTGGGCTCGGGTGGTGCGGCAGGCGCAGCGGCTTCCTTCTTCTTGCTCGCGTTGATGGCCTTGATCATCATGAAGATCACGAAGGCGATGATGATGAAGTCCACCACGTTGCCCAGGAAGGCGCCCAGCTTGATGCCAGGGCCGACCTCGATGGTCTTCCAATCCGAATCAGCCGGGAGGAAGACATTGATGATCGGCATGATCACATCGCCCACGAACGATGAGACGATCTTGCCGAACGCGCCGCCGATGATGACACCGACCGCGAGATCGACCACATTGCCGCGCATGGCGAAATCCTTGAACTCCTTCATCATGCCCATGGTACAGTTGGTTTTGGTTGTGGGCGAAAGCTATGCGCCGAGGTGATATGCACGACTCATGGCATCACGTGCCTGAACCGGTAGCTCAGCACCCGCCATCCGCCCCCCTTGCCCGGCCCGCTCACCCGCGCTGTCCATTCGCCCGTGGGCGACCATGCGTAGACGATGCGCTGCGGGAAATCGTGAGCGGGATTCTCGAACACCATGCTGTCCCCGGCGCATGCGGTGAGCGTGAAGCTCACGGTGCCTTCGTTGTTCTGGCCAGGCACACGGACTTGATAGCAGGCCATGCCCGCGCTGTCGGTGCCAAGGGTGAGGTGCTCGATGAAGACCGTGTCCTTCTCCACCATCACGAAACCGAGCCCTTGAGGCAGGCCCTCTTCGTTCTGATGCCAGCGCTCGTGGATCACGGCCCCAGGCTCGCTCACCGGGTCAGTCCAATCGCCCATGAGCTTGGGCAGGAGGTCGCGGTAATTCGACAGGCGGCTGTCGGCGAGGCCTTCATGGGCTTCATTCGGCGCGCTTGGCGCGCTGCAGGCGGCGAGCAAAGGCAGGAGAAGCAGCAGTTGCGGTGGTCGCATCATGCGGCGAAGCTATCGCCTTGCAGCCGGGCGATGGCAGCGCGCACGGCATCTGGCACGCGCAGTTTGGTTCCTGCACGGTAGTCGTACATCACCTGCACGCTGGTGCCCGTGGCCACCATGCCGCCCTGCTCATCGCGGATCTCATAGGCCAGGGTGAAACTGGTGTTGCCCACCGCCGTGCAGCCGCAGCGCACCGTGAGCTGCGCGGGCCAGTGGACGGGTTTCTTGAAGTCGCAGCTGGTGCTGGCCAGGAGCACGCCGCGGCCCACTTCCTCGTGCGACCGCAGCACGCCGATGCGGCTGAGATAGTGCATGCGGACGCTCTCGAGGTAGCGGAAGTACACCACGTTGTTGAGGTGCCCGAAGGCATCCTGCTCGCCCCAATGCAGGGGCACCGCGATGCTGATGATGAACGGGGAAGGGGCGCTCAACGCAGTTCCTTGAGCAGTTCGCGGTGCTGGCCCTTGAGGCGCTCCACGTCGCGCGCCAGCTTGTCGATCTTCTTCTGCATCTCCTTGCGCATCTCCTCGCCGCTGGCGCTCTTGAAGTTGAACATGCCCATGTTCCGCTCCATCTGGCGCATCTCGCCCTCCAGCTCCTCGATCTTCCGTTTCACGAACCGGCTCTCGCGCTCGATCTGGAACTTCCCATCCGGGCCGCTCTTGAGCTCCTCCACATGGTCCTGGAAGCGGATGCGCATGCGCTCGTCGGCCTCCATCTTCAGCTGGCCGTAGTGCTTGTCCAGCGCGGCGCGATAACGCTCGTTCAGCTTGTCGAAGTCGCGCGGCGACACGCGGCCGCTGTTCATCCAGCGCAGGCTGAAGGCCTTGAGGGCCTCGATGTCCTTGTTGCGGTCGCCGCTGTGCTGGAAGGCGTCGATCTCGGCGATGAGGGCCTCCTTCGCCTGCACGTTC
>CAZJTB010000352.1:0-3594 GCA_964548485.1 uncultured Chryseobacterium sp.
CTTCCACGCGGCGGGCAGGCACCCGCTGGCGGGCATCGCGGCGGCATTCGCGGGAGTGAGCGGCGGCTTCAGCGCCAACTTCGTCCCGAGCGGCATTGATCCGCTCTTGCAAGGATTCACGCAGGAAGCCGCGCGCATCATCCATCCGGGCATCGAGTTGAACCCGCTGAACAACTGGTTCTTCACCAGTGCCAGCAGCTTGCTCATCATCGGCTTGGGCTGGTGGCTCACCGATCGTGTCGTGGAGCCTCGCCTTCGCCGTGTGGCCGTCGATGGCGATGAAGGCCCCGTGGCCATGGATGAGCTGAAGCCGAAAGAACGCACCGCTTTCGGCCTGGCCACGCTCACCATGCTGATCCTGCTTGTGGGGCTCTTCGCTTGGGCATGGCCCGAAGACAGCTCACTGCGCGCCGATGGCAAACTCGCGAGCTTCTCCGCACCGCTCATGCGCAGCATCGTGCCCATCATCCTCATCGTGTTCCTCATTCCGGGCATCGTGTATGGCTTCCTGGCAGGCACCTACCGCGCCACCAAGGATGTGGTGGGCCACATGAGCAAGAGCATGAGCGGCATGAGCTACTACATCGTGATGGCCTTCTTCTGCGCGCTCTTCATCGATGCCTTCGGCCAGAGCCAACTGGGCGCATTGCTCGCGCTGAAAGGAGCGGCCGGGCTGAAGGCGATGCAATTGCCCCCGGCTGTCACCATTGTCGGCATCATCCTGCTCACAGCCTTCGTCAACCTCTTCATTGGCTCGGCCAGCGCCAAGTGGGCCTTGATCGCGCCCATCTTCGTTCCCATGCTCATGCAATTGGGCATCTCGCCCGACCTCACCCAAGCGGGCTATCGCGTGGGCGATTCGGTCAGCAACATCATCACACCGCTGATGCCTTACTTCCCGCTGGTGGTGGTCTATTGCCAGCGCTACGCTAAGGGCACGGGCATCGGCACGCTCACGAGCATGATGCTGCCGTACTCGATCAGCTTCCTGGTGCTCTGGACGATCTTCCTGCTCGCGTATTGGGCGTTGGGGCTGCCGCTCGGCCTGCAGTCCACCTACGAATACATGCCGCAGTAAGCGCTGGCCCTCGCGACTTCGGGCAACGATGCGATGTGTTGAAATCGGCGTGGCGATGCTTTGCCATCGCGCGGCGATATTCGCAGCGGTTTACAGCCCATGCTCACCCGCATCGCCATCTCGAATTACCTGCTGATCGAATCGCTTGAGCTCGATTGGCACGAAGGGCTCACGGCCATCACCGGCGAGACCGGCAGTGGCAAGAGCATCCTCATCGGCGCCTTGGAGCTGGCCTTGGGCGCGCGCGCCGATGCCGGCCTGCTCCGCGACCCGAACAAGCGTTGCGCCATCGAGCTGGAAGTGGATCTCGACGGCCTCGGCCTCGAAGCCTGGTTCACCGCCCAGGAGCTGCCTTACGAGTCGCATGCGCTGCTGCGCCGCCAACTCGATCCGGGCGGCCGCTCGCGCGCGTTCGTGAACGACACGCCCGTGCGACTGGAGCAGCTGCGCGAGCTGGGAGAGCGCCTCATACACATCCACAGCCAGCACCACACCTTGCTGCTCAACGATGCGCGCTTCCAGCTCGGCCTCGTGGACCAACTGGCCGGGCAAGCCGAGGCGGTGAAGCGCATCGGCGGGCTCTTCACGGAATGGCGCACGGTGCAGCAGGCATTGAGGGATGCGCGCGAAGAGCAGCAGCGTGCGCTCGCTGAATCCGATTTCGTGCGCTTCCAGTTGGATGAGCTCGACCAGGCAGGCATCGTGGAAGGCGAGCAGGCGCGGATCGAGGAGGAGCTGCGATTGGCGGAGCATGCCAGCGAGCGTGCCGAGGCTTACCGGGCCATCGAGGAAGGCGCATCGGGCGATCAGGGCGCGGCCCTGCTGCTGCAGCGCTTGCGCTCGCTGGTGACCAGGGCCGCGCGCTTCGATCCGCAGCTCGCCGCCTTGCTGCAGCGCGTGGATAGCGCGGCCATCGAGCTGAAGGACATCGGCGAAGAGGCCGCGCGGCTGGCATCGGGCGTTGAGGTGGATCCCGTGCGCGCCGAGCGCATGCGCGAGCGCATCGATCTGCTGATCCGCTTGCAGCAGAAGCACCGCGCGACCGACGAGGCCGGCCTGCTGGCGGTGCTCTCGGACCTGCGGCAGCGCGCTTCGGCGGTGGTTGACCTGGGCAGCCGCTGCGAGGAATTGGAGCAGGAGGCCCAGCGCCTGGCCGATGCGTACGGAGCGGATGCCAAGCTGATCTCCAAGGCGCGCACGAAGGCGGTCAAGGCGTTAGCGAACAAGGTGGAGGCGCTGTTGCACCAGCTGGGCATGCCCCACGCGGTGTTCCAGTTCGAGCAGCGCGTGGTAGAGCCGGGGCCCTACGGCATCGATGCGGTGCGCGCGCTCTTCACCGCCAACAAGGACCGCGCGCCCGCGCCCTTGGATAAGGTGGCCAGCGGCGGCGAGCTGAGCCGCGTGATGCTGGCGCTCATCTCCCTCGCCGCAGGCTCCCGCGATCTTCCGGTGGTGGTCTTCGACGAGATCGATACCGGTGTGAGCGGCGAGGTGGCCGACCGCGTGGGCGACCTGCTCTCGGCCATGGGCCGCGACCGGCAGGTGATCGCCATCACGCACCTGCCGCAGATCGCGAGCAAGGCCGCGCATCACCTGCAGGTGAGCAAGAGCGCCGAAGGCGATCGGGTGCGGACCTTGATCGAGCCGTTGGAGCACGAGCAGCGCATCCAGGCCATCGCGCGCATGCTCAGCGGGCGCCACTTGACGGAGCAGGCGCTGGAGAATGCCCGTGTGCTGCTGCTGCAGGCCTAGGCAGCGTTCACCGTGAACCTGTTCCGGGGGTCGTGAATCTCATTGACGAAGGTGAGGTAGTGCCTCACGGTGATCACCTGTCCGGTGATCAGGGTCACCTCGGCTATGGCCTCGAAAGCCCCGCTGAGCAGAAACCGGTATTTGCATTCGCGATTCACTTCGGTCCGGCCCACTACAACGTCATGCGGTATGCTGCTGGCGTGCATCCGGTACCGCACGCGCTCTACCAGGTTCACATGCTCGCCCACCAGCCACACGAACACCGGGTAGAAGTAGCGCGATCTGTCCCCGACCTTTTGCTCGCGCACTCCGATGCGCTCGGAAGCGCTCGAATGATCCGGGTCGCGCAGGGAGTCGGCCAGGAAGATGCTGTAGATCGATGGGGCGTTCATGGTACCGGTAGGGACGAAGTTACAGCAGGTTCGAGGCCGGCGGGTCGGGCGCTTGCGTGAAGTCCGGTACGGCTTGGTGGCGCGGGCCTTCGCTCCCCGAACCACCATCCGCTCGGGCCGCTTCGGCTTGCCCTTTCGACTCGCCGAAGTAGTAGCCGATGATCGATCCGACCAGCCCGCCCAGCGTCGAGGTCACCGCTTGCAGCACCGCGATCACTTCATCCGTGCTGTCTGAGCTGAACAGCGCGTAGCCCAAGGCTACTGCGAATATGGAAACGATGAGGAGGGCGAGCAGGTGCCGGAACTCGGTGATCACCCGCAGGAACAGGCCGAGCGCGGTGCGCGCTTTCCCCGCACTGTCAACATGCGCTT
>CAZJTB010000353.1:0-3579 GCA_964548485.1 uncultured Chryseobacterium sp.
GGTCTCCTACGCCGCCGAGATCCGCGAGATCGAAGTGCTCCGAAACGAGATCTACCTGAAGGCGGGGCTTATCCGCGGCGATGCTGTGAACGTGCTCTACAACGAAGACCTGTCCGAGGCCACCTCCACGTTCACGCGCATGCGGGTTCTATCGCTCTGCATCCGCACGAACTGGGACATGCTCGATGGTGAAATTCGGGGCGCAATTCAGAACATCACCGACCTCGCCTATCGGATCCATCGCCCGACTCAATCTCGCAGGTGTGAATCAATCAGCCATGATCCCGGCAGTGCGCGATGCGCTCATCTCCTGCATCATGCTGGTCGATGCCATGGATCTGTATGGGGCCGGCTTCGTGGCCAACCATACCGCGATGGGCAGGGTGAAGCAACACCTCGCAGATTGGTGCTTGATCCTGCGAGCCCTGTCGATTACCCACCGGGAAACGATTCAGCGACAGCTGCGCAACGTTCTGGGTGACCGATACCTGACGAGGCTGGATCCGGTCATGTTCTACACGATGGCGCTCTCGCATTTCCGCCGCGCCGTATCCATGCACGGACGCGGCAAGACCTATCGTCGCGTGATGAATGACATGTACCTGCTGGAGGATGACTACAAGGACAACTTCTATCATTTCTGCTGCGCGATAGAGCGCATGACGGTGCGCGATCCGGGTGGTGCCGGTGTGGCGCGGCGCATGCGGTACCTGCGTCTTGTGATACAGACGCTTACACTGACCAGGCCGAACCGCACCATGCCGCAAGCCGCCCGCAGACTCTCCGGCCCCACTCCCCTGCGCTACGCCTGAGCCTCCCAACGCGAGGAGCCCCGGCCGCAGCCGGGGCTCCTCGCTTGTCGCGCGCATCAGGTCAGTCGGTCCGGGGCTCAGGCGGCGCGGCCCAGGGCGGGATCGCTCTGCGCGCCGGCTCCGGCGCTGCCGATGGCATTCACGCAGAACCAGTAGGCCTTGTAGCTCTCCAGGGCCGTGATCCGATGGCTCACCCGCGTGGTGTAGCCGATGGGCTGCCAGCTGCTGCTCGCGGCGGGGTCCTTGTCGGTCATCCAAACCTGGTAGCCGTGCGCGCCGGCCACGCTGCGCCAGCGCAGCTCCACCTCGCCCTTGAGCCCGGTCATGCGCGCCTGCATGTCCTTGGCGATGCCCGGCACCCCGATGGGCTCCGGCTGGCGCATGAGCTCGAAGCCGCTGCTCTCCAGCACCGCCTTGTCGCCATTGGCCACGCTGCGCACATAGTCGGCCTGCTTGCGCAGCTGATCGCGCACCTGCGCCGTGAGCGCATTGCGCTGCAGCTTGCTCTGGCGGCTGCCAAAGGTGGCCGCCTCGATGGCCGCCTCGTACGCGTTCCCCAGCGCGGTCAGATCGGCCACCGGCACCGCTGGGGTGGCGAAGTTGGCGTTGCCGGTCATCTTGGCCACCACGTTGCGCAGCAGCGCAAGCAACAGCACCGGCTTAAGCTTGTACAGGGAAAGCTTGATGTTCGCTTTCATGATTTACCGCCCCGTGGATCCGGTGAGGCGACGCCGTTGTTGTTAGTGATCCGTGCCCTGTAACGGCACCACCCGGAAGCAGCCTTGTCCCGGCCCGCACTATGCCAATAGGCATAGCAGGCATGCCGCCCCGTCGCGATCCATGCGGGCTTGCCGGGCACTATGCCGTGAAGAATAATGCGCTGAGGCGTAACCCCCGGCAGGCCCATGAGCGCGCCCTAGCTCATCCATACTGCCGCATCGGATCCATCGGGCACCCGTACCGGCCCGGCATCGCGCATGCGCCGCTCAGGCATCACGGGCGCATCACGCTCGCAATGAGCACGCAACATCGGTGCCGCGCACCCGCACCATGCAGACTTCGAGCACGCACCATCCCGGCATGACACCCGCATGGCGCGCCCATACTGCGCTCATCATGCCCACAAGGCCCGGGCCACACGGTCGCGTTGCGGGCGTGCTCCATCCGTCATGGCCCAGCATCGCGCGCTAATCGACATGGCCTTGCGGCCCGGGCGCATCAAGCATGCGGCCGCGTGGGCGAGCCGTGCGGCCCGGAAGTGCGCGGCTGGCGATCGGCTGCGCCATGGCTGTGCGCGGCATCGCCCTTGGGCACGATCAGGTACTCCACGCCGCTGAGGGTGTCGAACAGGCAAAGGGGCTGCTCCAAGGCGCGCGCGATGCGCTGCATCTCATGGAAGTAGGGCTTCGACCGGCCATGCTCGAACTTGCTCATGCGGCTCTGCTCGATGCCCGTCTCCGCACAGAGCCGAAGCTGCGTCCAATGCTTAGAGCCGCGCAGCACCGCAATGCGCGGGCCCAGCTCGGCGGGCAGCTCACGGGGCGCTTCGGACATGCTTCAAACCTATCCGCGCAAGCAGGGCCGCGCAATACCTGATCTGGTGTAGGTGACCCATGGAGAAGCCGCATCGAATACCCTGGATCGGGTATTTCAGGTCACGCATGCAGTGGGCAGCTTTGACTGCGCACTACAAGCAAACCACAGCCCAAACCTCACTGCTCATGAACAACCAAGCCAAGACGCCCCTGCTCACCACGCTTGCCCTGTTTCTCCTTCACACCGCCACACCGGCACAGACCCAGCGCGGATTGCACGAAATCAAAGACAATGCATACCGGCTGAACCTCACGAGCGACGTGAAGGCCAAATCCTCCTCGAACACCGACCGCGATGTGCCCACCACGGGAACCGGGGCGCTCGGCGTCTCATTCTCCACGGAGCAATCCTTCGGCTCGGTCACCTTCAACGTGTTCAACCGCCAGGCCGAAGTGGGCACCGCTGATAGCACGGCAGCGAAGCCCTTCACCAACAACCTCCTCATCCCGGAGAACAGCGGGGCCGGATTCAGCAACTTCAACCTTACACTGGGCCTGCGGAACATCTGGGCCAACGATGACACACGGAAGATCCTGAACGTGGTGCAGCTTAACCGCATCGGCTGCTTCGGCTACCTGCAATTCAACAACACCCAATGGACCAAGGATTCCGTGAGCACGCCGCTATTCATACAATCCCATGGCCTTTACGTCACCTATCGCCTCCTCGACCTGGAAATCGACAACGATGACAAGGACGATCTCTTCCTCACTCTTTTCGCCGGCTACGAAGGCCGCCGTATCGGTGGCGATTATGCGCTTGACAAGAACAAGGAGCTGCGCAAGCACTTCCTGGGCACCGAGGACATCGCATTCGACGCTACCGCATTCGGTGTGCTTCTGGAGCTGGGCCAATTCTACGGCAAGCTGCAGACCACGGCTTTCGGCCCATCGGGCAATCTAGACGGCTTCAGCGGATGGCAGGCCCTTGTCACGCTCGGCGTGAACATCGAGTTCAACCTCAAGGCCACCAATCGGCAGGCCTCTGACGCCAAGCAGAAATGAACCGGCGAGCCTCCAGGCAGAGGTGCTCGCACCAACCAGCCTGACCAAAAGCGATCAGCTCAGCAGCCACAGCCTCCATTCACCATTCGCACAAGCAACCTTGCCATCCACCAACACACTCCCGAACCATGCCACAGCGCCCAGCACCCCTCCTATCGGTCATATTC
>CAZJTB010000354.1:0-3577 GCA_964548485.1 uncultured Chryseobacterium sp.
CCCGCAGGACCTGTACAGCCGCTTCGTCGAGAAGAGCCAGAAGATGGCGCAGGTCAGGGGCAGACCACATCGCTCCACACCTCAATGGTGAGGGATTCGCTGGCGCTGCCGATGGGTGTGGTGGGCATGGGTTTGAACTGTGCGGTTGCCAGCGCGGGCAGCAGGATTGCGAAAAGGAAGGGGAAGGGGTGGCGCATGCGGATGACACGGGCTGGGCAGCGGCGCGAAGGTCGCGCGCCCATCACGCCGGATAACCGCCCGTCACATCGGAAACGCTGCATGTTGCAAATCGTTTCCATTGTGCCATACGTTTGCGGCCCCTTCCGATAAGCCCCCAACCCCGACGGAATGGACGAGAAGAAGAAAGAGATCCTGGAGCAGGCGCTGAAGCTCTTCATGCGCCTGGGCATCAAGAGCCTGACCATGGACGACGTGGCCACGCACCTGCGCGTGAGCAAGAAGACGCTCTACGAGCATTTCCAGGACAAGAACGACCTGGTGGAGCAAGTGGTGACGGCAGTCTGCGGCTTCCACCGCGATACCATCAACGGCATCTGCGCCCGCGGCCTCAACGCCATCGACGAGAACGAGGAGATCACCAAGTTCATCGTGGCGCAGGTGGGCAACATGCACCCCAGCGTGCAGTTCGACCTGCAGAAGTACCACCCCAAGGCATGGGAGATCATGGAGCAGCGCGAGCAGGAGGACGTGTACACCTGCGTGAGCGCCAACCTCCGCAAGGGCATCGCCGAGGGGCTGTACCGCGAGGACCTCGATGTGGAGGTGATCACCCGCCTCTACATCGCCCGCATCGATTCCACCTGGGACGGCCGGGTGTTCCCCACCGACCGGTTCAACCTCAGCGATGTGCTCTGGAAGCACTTCGAGTACCACATCCGCGGCATCGCCAGCAAGAAAGGCGTCGCCTACCTGGAGAAGAAAGCCAAGAAAGAACGCGCCTGATGAGAACGTCAATGACCGCCGTCGTTATCGCAGCCGGCCTCGCTGCAAGCGCCCAGGGACCCGTGCGGCTGAGCCTTCAGCAGGCGCAGGAGATGGCCGCCAAGCAGGCCTATGCCGTGCAGGCCAGCGAGCTGGAGGCCGAGAAGGCCCGCCACAAGGTGAAGGAGATCACGGCCATCGGGCTGCCGCAGATCAACGGGGAGGCGCAGCTCCAGAACTTCATCGATGTGCCCACGCAGCTGGTGCCCAACTTCTTCGCGCCCGGCGTGGGCCCTGATTACATCCCGGCCCAGTTCAGCCTGCCGTGGAACACCAGCGCGGGCGCCACCCTCTCGCAGCTCATCTTCGATGGCAGCTACATCGTGGGGCTGCAGGCCACCAAGGCGCTGGCGCAGCAGCGCCGCGAGGACCTGGAGAAGGCAAGGGCCGATGCGCGCAACCAGGCCGCCAAGGCCTACTTCGGGGTGCTCGCCGCCGAGGAGGGCGCGCGCCTGGCCGGCGAAGGCATCCCCCTGATCGAGCAGAGCCTGCGCGAGGCCCAGGCCATGCTCGATGCCGGATTCATGGAGAGCACCGATGTGGACCGCCTCACCATCCAGTTGGACCAGACCAAGGCGCAGCAGCGCAGCTTCCAGCAGCAGGCCCAGGTGGCCCGCATGCTCCTGGCCCTCACCCTCGGCGTGCCCCAGGGAACGCCCATCGAGCTCTCCGACGACCTGCGCACGATCGTGAACGACCCGGCGGAGAGCGCCCTCAGCGAGCAAGGCTTCGCTTCGGGCCAGCACATCGAGCTGCAGGGCGCTGAGACGCTCGTGCGCCTCCAGACGCTGAACATGCGCAACGAGCGCGCGAAGGCGCTGCCCAGCCTGGGCGGCTTCATGAACCATCAGCAGGTGTGGAACGGCCCCGACTTCGACCCCGGCGGCGCATACCCCTTCTATCCCACCACGCTCTGGGGCCTGAAGCTCACCGTGCCCATCTTCAGCAGCGGCAATCGCTACCACAAGGTGAAGCAGGCCCAGGTGGCGCTGCAGCAGGTGGAGGTGAACCGCACGGCCACCGAGCAGCGCCTGCTGGCCGAGGTGGAGCGCACCCGCAGCCAGGCCCGCACCGCATTCGACAACTACCGCGCGGAGGAGCGCAGCCTGCTGCTCTCGCAGCGGATCCTGGACCGCACCAGCATCAAGTTCACCAATGGCGCCGCCAGCAGCTTCGAGCTCACGCAGGAGCGCGCCAACAACCTCATCGCCCAGCAGCAATACGTGCAGCGCCTGGTGGAGCTCCTCACCGCGCGCGCCGACCTGCGCAAGGCCCTCGACCTCTATTGAACACGCCCATGAACTCCCAACCGACCATGCGTCATGCCCTTCTGTTCCTGTCCGTCATCGTGTTGCTTGCAGCATGCGGCGGCGGCAATGTTGACGCCGATGCGCAGCTCGCGGCCAAGCGCGCCCAGCGCGATTCGCTCAAGGCCGAGCGCGACAAGCTCAACAAGTCCATCGCGGAGATCGAGGGCTGGCTGGCCGCCAACGACCCCAGCCTGAAGCGCTCGCTGCCCACCGTGACCACCTTCGCGCTGCAGGCGAAGCCTTTCGCCCACTGGACCGAGGCGCATGGCAGCGTCCGCGCCGACCAGAACGCGCTGGTGTTCACCACCACCGGCGGCGAGGTGCGCCGCATCCTGGTGCAGCAAGGCCAGAGCGTGGCCAAGGGCCAGCTCATCGTGGACATCGATACCGATGCGCTGCGCGAGAGCATCCGCCAGGCCGAAGCGCAGGTGGAGCTGGCGCGCAAGGTGTACGAGAAGCAGGCGAGCCTGTGGCAGCAGAAGATCGGCAGCGAGGTGCAGTACCTGCAGGCCAAGGCCAGCAGGGATGCGGGCGAGGCCCAGCTCCTCTCCCTGAAGGAGCAGCTACGCGGCGCCGAGGTTCGCGCCCCCTTCGCCGGCGTGGTGGACGAGATCTTCCCGAACCTGGGCGACATGGCCAACCCCATGCAGCCCGTGGCGCGCGTGGTGGCCTTGGGCAAAGCGAGCATCGAGGTGGACCTCGCCGAGGACCTGCTCACCAAGGTGAAGACCGGCGATCCGGTGGAGGTGCACATCCCCGAGACGCGCGAGAAGCTCATGGCCACCATCGATCAGTGCGGCCAGTACATCAACCCCAACAACCGCACCTTCAAGGTCACCCTGCGCTTCGACAATGGAACCAAGCTGCGCCCCAATCAGCTGGTGAACGTTCGCATCCGCGACCTCGACGAGCCCGAAGCGCTGGTGGTGCCCAGTCGCCTGGTGATGGAGAACAGCGCGGGACAGCCCTACGTGTTCGTGCTTGAGGAGAAGGAAGGCCAGGCCCGCACGCGCAAGCAGTTCGTGAAGGTGCTGAGCGCACAGGGCGGCGAGCTCCTGCTGCAGCGCGAGGAGAACGGCCTCAAGGGCGGCGAGCTGCTCATCGATCAGGGCGCCCGCCTGGTGGTGGACCAACAGGAGGTGCAGGTGATGAAGGGCGCCTGAGGTTCACCACAGAGGCACAGAGCACACAGAGAACCACTTGTGTAAGATGACCATAGCGAAGCACGGTCCGGAACCCAATGAGGCATTGCCTCGGTGTCCTCT
>CAZJTB010000355.1:0-3557 GCA_964548485.1 uncultured Chryseobacterium sp.
CTGCGCCGCGACTTCGAGAAGCGCGCCCCCCTCTCCTCCAAGCTGCAGCCCGTGATCAGCCAGCGCGGCTGGGTGCGCGGCGCCATGGTGGGCCAGGCCGATGTGGCCGATACCGCCGAGGTGAACCGCCTGCTGGCCATGGAGCCCGTGCGGATGGCGCTGCCCCGCGATGTGCGCCTCGCATGGGGCGCCAAAGCGCAGGAGGTTGCCATGAACGATGGCTCCGTGCGCAAGATGCTGCCCATCTACGCCCTGAAGGTGCCCAGCGATGGCAAGCCCAAGCTCGATGGCAGCTCCATCACCAGCGCCGTGCAGGACTTCGACATCAAGGGCAGCGTGGAGGTGCGCATGGGCATGAACCCGGAAGGCGCGCAGACCTGGGCCGTGATGACGGCCGACAACGTGGGCAAGCAGGTGGCCATCGTGCTCGATGGGCTGGTGTACAGCGCGCCCGAGGTGCGGCAGGAGATCCGCGGCGGCCAGTCGAGCATCGAGATGGGCGGAAGCGACATCAACCAGCAGATCCAGGAAGGCGAGGACCTGGCCAACATCCTCAAGGCCGGCGCCTTGCCCGCGCCCGCGCGCATCATCGATGAGACGGTGGTGGGCCCCTCTTTGGGCGAGGCCAACATCAAGTCCGGCATGATCTCCTTCGGCGTGGCGCTGCTGCTGGTGATCCTCTACATGGCGCTGTATTACGCCCGTGCCGGCTGGGTGGCCGACCTGGCGCTCATCGTCAACCTCTTCGTGCTGCTGGGCGCGCTGGCCTCCAAGCAGGCGGCCCTCACCCTGCCGGGCATCGCGGGCATCGTGCTCACCATGGGCATGGCCGTGGATGCCAACGTGCTCATCTTCGAGCGCATCCGCGAGGAGCTGCGCCATGGCAAGATGCTGAAGAGCGCCGTGGACCTGGGTTACAAGGGCGCGCTCAGCGCCATCGTGGACTCCAACATCACCACGCTCATCATCGCGGTCATCCTACTGCTGTTCGGCAGCGGCCCGGTGCAGGGCTTCGCCGTCACGCTCTTCATCGGTATCCTCACCTCGCTGTTCACCGCGCTGCTGCTCTCGCGCATGATCATCACCTACCGGCTCGACAAGGGAAAGCCGTTCTCGGTGTGGATGGGCTGGAGCAAGGACATCTTCGTGAATGCGAAGTATGATTTCATGGGCAAGCGGAAGATCTTCTACGCCGTGAGCGGCGCGCTGATCGCGATCGGCCTCTTCTCCATGGTCACCAACGGCTTCAATTGGGGCGTCGATTTCAGCGGTGGCCGCACCTACGTGGTGAAGTTCGCCGAGCCGGTGGCCGCCGAGTCCGTCCGCGGTGCGCTGGATGGGCGCTTCACGGGCGATGATGGCGTGAAGAGCACCCTGAACGTGAAGACCTTCGGCAGCGAGCGCCAGCTGAAGATCACCACCAACTACCTCATCAATCAGGCCGACACCTCGGCCGACAACCGGGTGGAGGAGCGCTTGCGCGATGGCCTGGCGGGCATCGGCGGCGGCTACGAGATCACCGAGAGCCGCAAGGTGGACCCCACCATCAGCGACGATATCAAGACCGGGGCCATCACCTCGCTCACGGTGGCCTTGGCGCTCATCTTCCTCTACATCGCCGTGCGCTTCCGCAATTGGCAATTCGGCGTGGGCGGCCTCATCTCACTGGTGCACGATGCCTTGGTGGTCCTCGCCATCTACTCGCTCTTCTACAAGATCATGCCTTTCAGCCTGGAGATCGATGAGGCCTTCATCGCCGCCATCCTCACCGTGATCGGTTACTCCATCAACGACACCGTGGTGGTCTTCGACCGCATCCGCGAGTACCTGCGCGACCACAAGCGCGAGCCGTACATCGTGGTCATCAACAAGGCGGTGAACTCCACCCTGGGCCGCACCATGAACACCTCGCTCACCACCCTGCTGGTGCTGCTGGTCATCTTCCTGCTCGGCGGCGATGCCATCAAGGGCTTCGTGTTCGCGCTGCTCGTGGGCATCGGCGTGGGCACCTATTCCTCGGTGTTCATCGCCAGCGCGGTGGTCACCGACCTGCTCAAAGGCAAGGATCCCGCCCGCGAGGCCTGATTCCCTCTTTTCGCACAGGAGGCCCCGCCCATGCGGGGCTTCCTACTTTTCGGCCCCATGCGCATGGCACTCCTGTTCGACATCAGCGGCGGCGAGCTGCTGGTGATCCTGGTGTTCGTGCTCCTCTTCTTCGGCGCCAAGGGAATCCCCGACATCGCGCGGGGCATGGGCCGCCTGATGCGCCAGGTGCGCGATGCCAGCAACGAAGTGCAGCGCGAGATCAATCGCGGGGCCCATGAGGTGAAGCAGGCGGCCCTGGACCATCAGCGGCAGCTCTCCGAGGCGATGGATGATTCCAGCGCATCGCCACCGCCCGCGCCGCCGCCCGGTGCCAAGCCATGATGCACCTGCTGCACACGCTCGGCGGCCTCATCACGCTGGTGCTGGGGGCCGAGCTCATGGTGCGCGGCGCGGTTGACCTGGCCCTGCGCGCGCGCCTCTCGCCCTTGGTGATCGGGCTCACGGTGGTGAGCATGGGCACATCAGCGCCCGAGCTGCTCGTGAGCCTGCTGGCGGCGATGAAGGGCTCTTCGGCCATCGCCATCGGCAACGTGGTGGGCAGCAACATCGCCAACATCAGCTTCATCCTCGGCCTCAGCATCCTGGTCTTCCCCATCGAAGTTGACCGTGATGCCGTGCGCATCCATTGGCCCGTGATGATGGCGGCCTCACTGCTCTTCCTGGGTCTGTTCCACGATGGCCTGGTGGCTCGTTGGGAAGGCCTGCTCCTGGTGGGGCTCCTGTTGGCCTACGTGGGATGGATGGTGCGCGATAGCCGTCGATCGGCCATGGCCAGGGTGCATGAACCGCCCAAAATGGCCTGGTGGAAAGCGGCCCTCCTGCTGCTGCTTGGGATTGCGGGCTTGACGCAGGGAGCCGATTGGTTCGTGGATGGCGGGGTTGGGTTGGCCCGCATGGCCGGCGTGAGCGAACTGCTCATCGGGGTCACGGTCATCGCCTTCGGCACCAGCCTTCCAGAGCTGGTCACCAGCCTGGTGGCGGCCTTCCGCAAGCAGCCGGACATCAGCTTGGGCAACTTGATCGGGAGCAACGTCTTCAACCTGCTTGGAATCATTGGCATCTCAGCAGCCGCCCACCCCATCGCCGCAGAGCCTGCCGCTTACCGGGTGGATCTCGGCGCCATGCTCGCCGTTGCCGTGCTGCTCTTGCCATTGATGCGATCAGCGCATCGGATGGGGCGCTGGCAGGGCTTGGTGCTGGTGAGCGCCTACGCCGCTTATGTGGCCGTGGTGCTGGTCCGGGGCTAGCCCGATAGTCACCCGGCTACCTGCTGGTCACCCTGTTGCATGCAACCCTGCCTGTGAGGATTGCAATATTCCTGGCCATACCCCCCCTGAATCCACAGTGTGTTCGCAGAAATGTTTGCGATTATTGATGCGGACCCCTTCGTCGGGATACCTTCGCGGCCAGAAATCACCAAATTTTCATGGCCACCCCCCAAATCCGCGCGA
>CAZJTB010000356.1:0-1316 GCA_964548485.1 uncultured Chryseobacterium sp.
CGGATGTACTTCTCGCAGTTCTGGTCGATGGCGGCGTTCATGAAGAAGCCGAGGAGCATGGGCGCGGGACCGTTGATGGTCATGCTCACGCTGGTCTTGGGGTCGCTGAGGTCGAAGCCGCTGTAGAGCTTCTTGGCATCATCCAGGCAGCAGATACTCACGCCGCTGTTGCCCACCTTGCCGTAGATGTCCGGACGACGACCGGGGTCGTGGCCGTAGAGCGTGACGCTATCGAAGGCGGTGCTGAGGCGCTTGGCGGGCATGCCCTGGCTCACGTAGTGGAAGCGCTTGTTCGTCCGCTCCGGACCGCCCTCGCCGGCGAACATGCGCGCGGGGTCCTCACCCTGGCGCTTGAAGGGATAGATGCCCGCGGTGTAGGGGAAGAAGCCGGGCGTGTTCTCCTGCATGGCCCAGCGCACCTTGTCGCCCCAGCTGCGGAACTTGGGCAGCGCCACCTTCGGGATCTTCAGGTGACTGAGGCTCTCGGTGTGGTTGGGCACCTTGATCTCCTTGCCACGCACGGAGTAGGTGTAGAATTCGCCGGAGTAGCGCTCCTCCTCGCTCTTCCAGTTCTGGAGCATGGACCAGAGGTGCGGATCCAGATCCTTCTTGAGCTCGGAGAACTTGTTGATCAACGAGGGAAGCTCAGAACCCAGTTGCGTGTTGGCGGGTTGACGTGTTGCGTGTTGGTCGCCCGCAACACGTAACCCGGCAACACGTAACGCGTCAACACCTTCGAGCAGATCCGGTCCCCCGAACGTCAGCACCGCACTGTAAAGCCCGTACAGCTTGTCCGCAATCTCCGCCTGCTTGCGCACGTGGGCATCGTAGCGGCGGTTGTTCTCACTGATCTCGCTGAGATAGCGGCTCTTGGCGGGGGGGATGATCCACACCTTCTCGCTCATCTCGTCGTGCGCGGCGAAGGTGCTCTTGAAGTCCACGCCGGTCTTCTCGGCGATCTTGGCCATCAAGCGCGCGTAGAGCGTGTTGGTGCCGGGGTCGTTGAACTGGCTGGCGATGGTGCCCACCACGGGGAGCGTGTCATCGTCGGCGTCCCACAGCTGGTGGTTGCGCTTGTACTGCTTCTTCACGTCGCGCAGGGCATCGAGGGCGCCGCGCTTGTCGAACTTGTTGATGGCCACCACGTCGGCGAAGTCGAGCATGTCGATCTTCTCCAGCTGCGTGGCCGCGCCGAACTCCGGCGTCATGATGTAGAGCGAAACGTCGCTGTGGTCGAGGATCTCGGTGTCGCTCTGGCCGATGCCGCTCGTCTCCAGGATGATGAGGTCGAAGCCCGCGGCCTTCAGCACGCTCAC
>CAZJTB010000356.1:1416-3556 GCA_964548485.1 uncultured Chryseobacterium sp.
AGCACCGGGGCCTTGCTCGCCTCGGCCTTCTTGTGGATCTCGTCGGCGATCTTGGCGAACACCTCGGGGTGGTTCTCGGCCGTGCTGATGAGCTTGGCGATGGCCGGCCAGTTCTTTGGTGAGAGCTCCTTCACCTCGCCGTTCACCCGGTCGCTCAGATCGAAGTCGCACTTCTCCAGCAGGTCGTTGATCATGCCCTGCAGGCCCATCGCGCGGCCGTCATCGGGGTGGTAGATGCGCGTGATGCCGTAGGCGTGCAGTTCCTCGATCTCGCTGGGCAGGATGGTGCCGCCACCACCGCCGAAGATCCTGATGTGCCCCGCGCCCCGCTCCTTCAGCAGGTCGTGCATGTACTTGAAGTACTCCATGTGCCCGCCCTGGTAGCTGGTCATGGCGATGGCATGGGCATCCTCCTGGATCGCGGTGTTCACCACATCCTCCACGCTGCGGTCGTGCCCCAGGTGGATCACCTCGGCGCCGGTGCTCTGGATGATCCTGCGCATAATGTTGATCGCTGCATCGTGCCCATCAAAGAGCGACGCAGCGGTGACCACGCGAATCTTGTGCTTGGGGACGTAGGGCGGGGCTTGTACGAAGGTGGACATGGTGCGAAAATACCGGTGAGAAGATGAACGGGTGCGACGGTTTGGGCGTGCCCCCTCGCCCAGCGCAGGGCCGGGGCTCGGGGTCCGGCTCTCCGCTGTACTCTACACTTGCCTGCCAAGTTGGTGAAGACCTTCGGGGCGTAACCGATCACTGAAGGAAACTGAGCTGGATCGCGGGTGAACCATTCCGCTGCATAGGCGCAAGGGCCTAAAGGACTTATTGGCACCCGTGATCCACTCGGGTCTGAGGCTCGGATAGAATTCCAGGCGTAGTGGCCTAGTAGAGTTGTCGAGCACAGGGCCCATTGCTCAGTCCCTCCAGCGATCACTTGTCTAACCCAAAAGTACGCGGACATGAGACACTGGATCGGCATCGACGTGAGCAAGGCGACATTGGATGTGGCCCTGCTGGATGAACAAGGCAAGGTCACCGCCGAGGAGCAAGTGGCCAACACGGAGAAGGCTCTACGCAGCATGTGGAAGCGCTGGGCCAAAGCGTTCGTTCTGGTCAAGGACGAATGCCTGGTGTGCCTGGAGCCCACCGGACACTACTCGCATTTGCCACTGGAGACCTTGGTGCGCTTGGAACTGCCCACCTGGTTGGCGCATCCCACCGACATCATCAAGAGCATCGGCACCACGCGCGGAAAGAACGACCGCATCGATGCGCTCAGGATCGCCGACTATGCCCGCCGCTTCCACGACAAGGCCCGGCTGGTCACGGCCGATCACCTGCGCACCAACAAGCTCAAGCAGTTGCTCGCACGGCGGGAGAACCTGGTGCGGCGCAAGACCATGCACCACACGCAGATCCGCAACCTGGACCATTGCGTGGACCAGTCGTTGCGCGCGCCCTTCACGCGGATCGACAAGGCGCAGATCGCCGTGCTCAACAAGTCGATCAAGCAGATCGAGCGGATGATCGAAAAGGTGATCGCGGCAGAGCCCGAACACCAGCGCATCTACGACCTGCTGCTGTCCATCGATGGCGTTGGACCTGTCCTGGCCGCTCATCCGCTGGCCCTCACCGAAGGCTTCCTGCGCTTCAAGACCGCAAGAGAGCTGGCTTGCCATGCTGGGGTGGCGCCCTTCGAGTACAGCTCCGGTTCCAGCATCCGAGGCAAGACGCGCGTCTCCAAGCAAGCGCAGCCCACCTTGAAGTACTTGCTGCACATGGCGGCCGTTGGCGCCACCGCGCGCAAGGGCGAGCTCCAGGACTACTGGAAACGCAAGGTGGCCGAAGGCAAGCACAAGATGTGCGTGCTCAACGCCATCCGCAACAGACTCATTCATCGCATCTGCGCCGTGATCGAACGTGGAACGCCGTACGTGCGCAGAACCGAGCCGGTCGCTGCGTAGACTTGTGCGTCGGGCCGAAACGGAAGCGGGCTCTGCTGAGGAGCAACCCGCCAGGGATAGGCTTGATGAACGACGGCCATACCATGGATCGAGGGCTGCCTCAGCTCTTGATCCATGGCTGGAGTTCCACATGCCTGAAAAAACCTTCCCATTGGCTTGCTCAGGTCATAGAATAA
>CAZJTB010000357.1:0-3544 GCA_964548485.1 uncultured Chryseobacterium sp.
AATGACGATGGCTCCACTGGCAATCTGCCGCTCCCCTTCACCTTCAACCTGTACGGCGATACGTACACATCTTGCTTCATCAACAACAACGGCAACATCTCCTTCCTGCAAGCATTCGGTACATTCAGCGCCACGGCTTTCCCCAATGCGAACAACCGCATGGTGGCGCCCTTCTGGGCCGATGTGGATACCCGAGGGAATGGCGGGCAGGTCTGGTACAAGATCACACCCACCGCCATGTACGTGAACTGGGTGGGCGTTGGCTACTACAACCAACAGACCGATAAGCGCAATTGGTTCCAGGTGATCATCACCGATGGCAATGATCCGGTGATCGGCATTGGGAAGAACGTGAGTTTCTGCTACAAGGACATGCAGTGGACCACCGGCAGCGCATCGCAGGGCGTGGGCGGTTTTGGCGGAATTCCGGCAACCGTTGGCGCAAACCGAGGCAATGGCACTGACTTCATCCAGTTCGGACGATTCGATCAGGCCGGCATTGTCTACGATGGGCCATTCGGGAACCCTGATGGCGTTAGCTGGCTCGACTTCAAGAATTTCATCTTCACCACGGTCACCAGTACGCAGAACATCCCGCCCATCGCCGCTGGCCTATACCTCTGCGATACGCTGCGCGCGTGCGTGGGCCAGACCGCAGACCTGGAGCTCACCTTTCTCTCACCAGAGAACAACCAGACCACGGTGGCCACGTCCAGCGCTCCAACCATCAGCTCATGGACCGAGATCGCCAACACCAGCGGAATCGTGGCCTCTGTCACCGGGCAGTTCACCCCGACCGCCGGTGAGATCGGCTTTCATACCGTGACCTTCACGGGCATTGATGATGGCACTCCGAATCTCAGTTCCATCATCAACATCGTGATCGAGGTGACCCCGGCGCCGTCGAGCCCGCCAGCAATCGTCGGCCCTGCGGCCATCTGCGCCGGACAGAGCACGACGCTAACGGCAACGGGTCCCTTCTCGAACTTCGTTTGGAGCAATGGCCAGAGCGGTCCTTCGATCATCGTGAATCAGCCCGGCACATTCACAGTGACAGGTGGCAATGGCTTGTGTCAGCTCACCTCTCCGCCCTTCACGGTCTCCATCGTGAATGCCCCCGAGCTCAGCATCAGCGGCGTCGACCTCTATTGCGGAGAGCCGCTCCCCGACCTCACGGCGTCCTTCGGCTACGATAGCCTTCTTTGGAGCACCGGGGAGACTGATCAGACCATCTTCGCCGGAAGTGGCACGTACACCGTTACCGGCTATTACCAAGGCTGCGTGAATGTGTCGGCGCCATTCACCGTGGTGGAGCAGGACCCGGGACCGCCGGTGATCAATGGAGCGCTGCAGTACTGCGAAGGCGCCAATACCACCCTGAGCGTGAATGGCTCGCTCTACGACCTGATTCAATGGAGCACGGGCTCATTCGATGAGTCGATCACGGTAACGGCTGGCTCATACAGCATCACCGCTCAGTTCCTGAATTGCATCTATGAGTCGCAGGTCACGGTGCAGGAAATCGTGCTTCCGCCGGTTTCCATCACGGGGCCAGCGCAGCTCTGCGAAGGAGGCATCGTGAACATCAGCGCCACGCCGGGCTTTGACACTTACACTTGGAACAACAACGCGGTAGGCCAATCCATAAGCGTGCAGGCGGGCACCTACTTCGTGGCGGCCAGCATCGGGCCTTGCACCACCTTCTCCAACACCTTCACCGTTACACAGGTGCCGAACCCCGCGCCGGTGATCACAGGGCCGAACTTCAGCTGCGGCGGCACTCCTGTGCTGCTCACTACCACGCAACCATTCAGCAGCTATAACTGGAGCACGGGCAGCACCACGAGCACCACGCAGAGCGGCAGTGGTTCGGTGACCGTGACCGTGACTGATGCCAACGGCTGCACAGGCACTTCCTCGCCTTATGCGGTAACCGTGGTGAATGATCCAGTGGCTGATTTCTCCACCGATCCGGATTCACCGCAGCCCACGGGCACCACCGTGCAATTCACCGACCTGAGCAATGGGCAAGGAAGCGCCATCGCGGGTTGGCAGTGGACCTTCGATCCAACGGGCAACGGCAGCAACGATCAGTCGCCGGCCTGGACCTATGGGGACCCTGGCCAATACTGGGTAACGCTCATTGTGACCAACGCCTTCGGGTGCACCGATACCATTGCGCAGCGCTACGACATCTACCCGCCCGACATCACCATCCCGAACGTGATCTCGCCCAACGGCGACAACACGAACGACTTCTTCGTGATCGACAACATCGAGTTCTGGACCAACGAGCTCACCATCTACAGCCGCTGGGGCAACAAAGTGTACGAGGCGCGCAACTACCGCAACCAGTGGAAGGCCGACGATCTGCCCGACGGCACCTACTACTATGTGCTGCGCCTGAACGACAGGCAGGAGTACGCCGGGCACGTGACGGTGCTGCGATGAGCTGATCGGCAACCGTGCTGGAAGGCCCCGCGCGCGGGGCCTTCCTACTTTCGCCCGCTCCACAACACCACCGCCCAGCGATGAAGGTGATCGACCATCTCCAGAAGGCCAATCGAACCCTGTTCTCCTTCGAGATCCTGCCGCCGCTCAAAGGGCGCGACATCCGATCCATCTATGAGGGCATCGACCCGCTGATCGAGTTCAAGCCGAGCTTCATCAACGTCACCTACCACCGCGAGGAGGTCCTGTACAAGGAGATGGGCAATGGCCTCTCGCAGAAGGTGCGCCTGCGCAAGCGCCCGGGAACGGTGGGCATCTGCGCCATGATCAAGGCCAAGTACAGCATCGACACCGTGCCGCACCTGATCTGCGGCGGATTCAGCAAGGAGGAGACCGAGGACGCGCTCATCGAGCTCAACTTCCTGGGCATCGGCAACGTGCTGGCCCTGCGCGGCGATGCCATCAAGAACGAGGCGCATTTCATCCCCGAGCGCGACGGCCACGCGCACGCGGTGGACCTGATCCGGCAGATCGCCGCGCTGAACCGGGGCAAGTACCTGCACGAGGAGGAGCAGGAGGCCGCCGCCACCGACCTCTGCATCGGCGCCGCGTGCTACCCGGAGAAGCACCCCGAGGCGCTCAACCTCAATGTGGACATCGCCTACCTGAAGGCCAAGGTGGAGGCCGGCGCGGAGTACCTCGTGACCCAGATGTTCTTCGACAACGCCAAGTACTTCCGCTTCGTGGATCTCTGCCGCGAGGCGGGCATCATGGTGCCCATCATCCCCGGCCTCAAGCCCATCACCACGCTCAAGCACATCGCCTTCCTGCCGAAGACCTTCCGCGTGGACCTCCCGGACGCCTTCGCCAGCGAGCTGGTGAAGTGCAAGAGCGACCTGGAGGTGAAGCGCATCGGCATCGAGTGGTGCGCGCAGCAGGCCCAGGAGCTCATGGCCAAGGGAGCGCCCTGCCTGCACTTCTACACCATGGGGCGCAGCGAGGCCGTGCGCGCCATCGCCGAGCGCGTGTTCTGATCCGCCCCGGCCACGCGCTACCTTCGGGCCATGCGCGCGCTACTGATCGCCTTGCTGCT
>CAZJTB010000358.1:0-3529 GCA_964548485.1 uncultured Chryseobacterium sp.
GGAACCGGGTACGACATCGCGGGCAAGGCCGTGGCCGACGAGGGCAGTTTCCGCGCGGCGGTGTGGCTGGCGGCCGACATCCGTCAGAATCGCGAGCGCTACAAGGCCATCACGGCCAATCCGCTGCAGCCGCAGAAGAAGGAGAAAGAGCGCAAGGAGGGCTAATTAGCGGTCTTCGACAGGGGCTTCGGCGCCCGGCCGAGCAGCAGGTCCATGTAAAAGCCCGGACGCCGAAGCCGCTCGCGCAGGTCCATGTCGGTGAACATGCTGCTGATCGTGTCCGCCAGCGCGGGATTGCTGTTGGCACGGTCCACCACGAAGTCGAAGAGCCAGGCCTTGTCGGCCATCTGCTGCAGGCGCGTGCTGATGGCGAGCTCGCGCCCCAGCCGGTTCCATACGCGCTTATCGTACTCGGCCAGCGCGGCAGCGGATGGGTCATTGGCATGCAGCGCCTGCACGGCCACATCCGCTGCGTGCATGCCACTGATCATCGCATGGCTGATGCCCTCGCCCGTGAAGGGGTCGATCAGGTGCGCGGCATCGCCCACGAGCAGGTAGCCCTCGCCGCTGATGGGGCGGCGCCGGCTGGCCAATGGCAGGCCCATGCCCTGCACCGCGCCCTCGAGTTGTGCCTGCGCAAAGCGCGCGCGCAGGTGCGGGTGCTCGCGCACAAGCTGCGGAAGCAGGGCCTTCAGGTCCAGGCGGCGCTTGCGCACCACATCGGAGCGGACACCGAGGCCCACGTTGGCCCGGCCTCCGGGCAGAGGGAAGATCCAGAGGTAGCCCGGCAGCAGCTCCTTGAGGAAGAGGAGCTCGATGAAGCCCTGCGCATCCAGCCCGTCCACATGGGTGAAGTAGGCGCGCACCCCGGCGGCATGATGCCTGGGCTCCATGGGCAGGCCGCCCACGCGCCGGGCGAATGCCGAATTGGCGCCCATCGCATCAATCACCAAGCGGCATCGGATGGTGCGCTCGCCCTGTTGGCCCTTCACCCCGATGCGCCAGGCCCCTTCGGAACGATCGAAGGCGTGCGCTGACCAGCCCTCCAGCACGCTCACCCCGGCGTGCGACTTCACCCGCTGGAAGAGCAGGTCATCGAAGCGGATACGGGGCAGGATGCAGCCGGGTGGATCGCCATCGCCCACGCCGCGCACGAATGGCACGCGCAGTCTACGGCCACTGGGCGCCTCGAAGATCACGCCCCAGCTCGGGCAGGCCAGCGCATCGTGCTTCACCTCGGCAGCCAGGTCGGGCGCCAGGCGCTCCAAGGCGCGCACCACCTTGCCGCTGAGCGCGTCGCCGCACACCTTGTCGCGGGGGAAGCGCTTCTTCTCAACAAGCACCGCATCCACGCCGAGCTGTGCCAGCCGCAGGGCCGCAGCGCAACCGCCCGGGCCGCCACCGAGGATGCACACCGCGAACTCCATCGCCCTCAGCCGCGCGTTTGCTCAGCCACGAACCGGTCCAGGAAGCGCGTATCGTTCTCCCAATAGAGCCGCAGGTCCGGCACGCGCCAGATGAGCTGGGCCACGCGCTCAACGCCCATGCCCAGGGCGAAGCCCGAATACGCTTCGGGGTCGATGCCGCAATTGGCCAACACGGCCGGATCAACCATGCCGCAGCCCATGATCTCCACCCAGCCGCTGTGCTTGCACACCGCGCAACCCTTGCCGCCACAGATCGTGCAGCTCATGTCCACTTCGGCGCTCGGCTCGGTGAATGGGAAGTAGCTCGGGCGCAGGCGTATGGCCACCTCCCGGCCGAAGATGTTCTTGGCGAAGTAGTCGATGGTGCCCTTGAGCTCCGCGAAGCTCACGCCCTTGTCCACGTAGAGCGCCTCCACCTGGTGGAACATGCAGTGCGCGCGCGCGCTGATGGCCTCGTTGCGATAAACCCGGCCTGGCGAGATGGTGCGGATGGGCGGCTTGTGCGACTCCATCACGCGCACCTGCACGCTGCTCGTATGCGTGCGCAACGCGAATCCACCGGGGCCTTCCACGAAGAAGGTGTCCTGCATGTCGCGGGCCGGATGGTCGGGCGGAAAGTTGAGCGCGGAGAAGTTGTGCCGGTCGTCCTCCACCTCGGGGCCGTGGCTCACGGTGAAGCCGATGCGCGCGAAGGCCTCGATGATGCGCTGCCGGGCGATGGTGATGGGATGCTGCGCGCCTTGCGGCTCGGTGATCGCGGGCCTGGAGGAGTCCTGGGCCAACGTTGCGGAATCCGATACGGACTGGGTGCCTGCCTTGAGCTCTTCCCAGCGCGCCTGCGCCAGCTGCTTCAAGGCATTCATGCGCTGGCCAAGGGCGCGCTTCTCCTCGACGGCCACCTGCTTGAACGCGTCGAAGAGTTCGGTGACCGCGCCGTTGCGGCCCAGCATGGATACCCGGAAGCGCTCGGCCTCTTCCGCGGTGCGCGCAGCGGCCTCCTGTACCTTCTGCTCCAGTTCGGCGATGCGTTCCTCGATGCTCATTCCAGTAGGCGCATGAACGCGCGAATATCCGCCAGCGGACGGTCACGGCCATCGCAGGGCGCATTGGCGATGGCATCCAGCACCTCGAAGCCCTCCACCACCTCGCCGAAAACCGTGTAGGAGCCATCAAGGTGTGGCGCGCCCCCCTCCGTGGCGTAGGCCCGCCGCTGCTCCTCGGTGTAATTCACCGGTGCCCCGTAGCGCGCGTTGCGCGCGGCCACCTGGTCCAGCTCATCGCTGGCATACGTGCGGCCATGCACGATGTAGAACTGGCTTCCGCTGCTGCGCCGGTCCGGATTCACCTCGTCGCTCTGGCGGGCCGCTGCCAGGGCCCCGCGCCGGTGAATGAGGCCGGGCACGACCTCCGCGGGCAAGGTGTAGCCAGGACCTCCTGATCCGAGCGGCGCTCCGGGCGTGGCAAGCCGGCTTTCCGGATCGCCGCCCTGCACCATGAAGCCGGGGATCACCCGGTGGAAGAGCAGGCTGTCGTAGGCCCGCTCACGGACGAGCTTCAGGAAATTGTCGCGATGCACGGATGTCTCGTTGTACAGCGCCACCACCATGGTCCCGGCCGTAGTACGCACCTGCACCAGCGGCCTCAGGGGCGCCGGAACGGGCTGCGCCACCGTCATGTCAGCAACCAGGGCCATCACCACCCAGGCCAGCGGCCGGAGGGCGCCTTGGCCCATCTTCAGCCACTCGCTTACATTTGACATCCGCAACGCCTTGACAGCAAGGCCCAAAAGTACCCAATGACCCGACCCCTCCTCCGCAGCGCCCTTACCTGCGCTCTGGTGCTGGCCGCCGTGGCCCTGCTCGCCCCCTCCTGCACGAAGGAAAAGCCCACCACCGCCATCATCAAGGTGGTGAAGGAGGATGGCAGCACGGTGCCCGATGCCTTCGTGAAGCTCTACGCCGATCCGCAGTTCCCCTTGGGCGACCCCAACCGGCTGACCAAGGAGAAATACACGAACGCGCGGGGCGAGGCGGAATTCGATTACACCGATTTCTACGAGCAGGGGCAGAGCGGCTTCGCCGTGCTCGATATCATCTGCACCT
>CAZJTB010000359.1:0-3526 GCA_964548485.1 uncultured Chryseobacterium sp.
CGCGACGAGCAGGAGGCCGCAACGGGAGAGGCTAGGCATGGGTTGGGCGAAAATAGGTGGCGGGGCCGAGGCAAGCCATGTGCCTTGGGGCGCGTGGAACGCGCGCCCAGGCATTCACGTGGCCCGCTTGGGTCCAGCAGGCCTCGCGCTCACCGCGCATCACCGTTTCGGAACATGTGTTAATGGGCGGTGCGATGGCGGCAACCCCAGCGGTGCGCAAGGCGTCTTCCCAACGCAAACAGCCCTCTTACCATGACTTCCCTGATTCGCCGTACCCCGCCGATGGCCCTTGTGCTCGGCATTTTCGCCGCGCTGGTGGCCTTCGCCGCCTTCGCGTTCCGCAACGTGATGTGACCGGGCATCGCCACGGTTCGGTGAACCTGGTTGTTCCGGGCTCCTGCTGATTCACCGCTGATTCCTTCCTTCTCGCCAAGGCAGTGCAAAGCCAAGCGATCCTGAGGCCGGGCTGATTTCCGTCAGTCCGCATGGCCCTGGGATGCCCGCTCTTTGCAGCCGTGGATGCCAAGACCCTGACGCAGGTCACCTGCTACCATTGCGGCGACCCTTGCGCCGATGACCACCGCCAGCACGATGGCAAGGACTTCTGCTGCCAGGGCTGCCAGGTGGTGTACGACCTGCTGAGCGAAGCCGGCCTGTGCGACTATTACGCGCTGGAGAAGCAGCCGGGCGTGAAGCAGGAATCGAGCGCCGATGAGCAGCGGCTGGAGCTCTTCGCCCTGCCCGAGGTGCGCGGCAAGCTGGTCGAGTTCAGCGAGGCGGGCATCACCCGGGCGCGCTTCCGCATCCCGCAGATGCATTGCAGCAGCTGCATCTGGCTGCTGGAGAACCTGCACCGGGTGGAGCCGGGGGTCATCCGTTCGCGCGTATCGTTCACCGACAAGGAGCTCACGGTCACCTTCCGCGAGGAGAAGCTGCCCCTGCCCGAGCTGGTAAGGCTCCTGCGGCGCATCGGCTACGGGCCGCAGCTCACCGCCGGCAAGGACACGGGCCGCAAGGACCAGGTGCCGCGCATGCTCTACATCCGCCTGGGCGTGGCGGGCTTCATCTTCGGCAACACCATGCTCTTCAGCTTCCCGGAGTATCTGGGGGCTGATGGCGAAGCGCACCTGCGCATCGGCTTCCAATGGCTCTCGGCCCTCTTCTCGGTGCCGGTGGTCCTCTTCCTAAGCACCGACTATTTTCGGGCGGCGTGGGCCGGTCTTCGGAGCCGCCAGGTCAACATCGACCAGCCCATCGCCCTAGGCATCGTGGCGCTTTGGCTCAGGAGCCTGCACGATGTGATCAGCGGTGCCGGTCCGGGCTACTTCGACTCGCTTGCCGGCCTGCTCTTCTTCCTGCTCATCGGCAAGTGGTACCAGGCGCACACGTATCGGGCCTTGCGATTCGACCGCGCCCTGGAGGACTTCCTGCCACTGATCGTGCTGCGCAAGAACGGTCCTGCCGAAGAGCCCGTGCGCGTGGCCGATCTGAAGCCCGGTGACCGGATCGTGGTGCGCGACCAGGAGCTGGTGCCGGTTGACGCCATCCTGCGCGAGGGCACCGGCCACATCGACAACAGCTTCATCACCGGCGAGCCCCTGCCCGTACGCAAGCAGGCCGGCGACCCCATCAAGGCCGGTGGCCGCCAGCGGGGCGCAGCCATTGAGCTGGAGGTGCTGCGCTCCTTCGCCGACAGCCGCCTGAAACAGCTCTGGGCCGAGCAAAGCGGCGGTCAAGGCCGGCCCGCGATGCCCCGGCTGATCGACCAGGTGGCAAGGCGATTCACCATCGCCGTGCTGCTCATCGCCCTGGGCGCTGGGCTGTACTGGTGGGGCAAGGATGCGAGCATGATCTGGCCGGTGGTCACTGCGGTGCTCATCGTGGCCTGCCCGTGCGCCCTGGCGCTGAGCATGCCGTTCGCCTACGGGCATACCATCCGCTTGATGGGCAAGCAGGGCCTATTCCTGCGCGATGCCGAGGTGGTGGAGCGCATGGCGCATGTGGATGCCGTGCTCTTCGACAAGACCGGGACGCTCACGGCACGCGAAGCGCATCAGGTGAACTGGCACGGCCCCAGGCTGGCGCGCCACGAGGAGCGCCGGATCGCCGCGCTTGCGCGCAACAGCGCCCATCCGCTGAGCGCGGTGCTGGTGCACCACTTCCGGAAGATCGATGCATCCGAGGCGATTGTGGATGCGGTGGCCGAGACCGCCGGCCAGGGCATCGCGGGCGAGGTGGATGGCCTGCCCGTGCGCGTCGGTTCAGCGTTCTTCACCGGAGGCGATGAAGCAAGGCGGAGCGCCGGTGAGGCGCATGTGCACGTGGCCATTGGCGGGCTGCACCGCGGGCACTTCGCCATCAGCAAGCAGGCACGCTCGGGCATCGTCGCGGCTGTTCAGCGCTTGGGCGCCACCTTGCGCGTGGGGCTGATCACCGGCGACCAGCAGGTGGATCGCGAATTGGCCGAGGTGTTCCCGGCCGATTCAATCAGAACAGGCTGCGCGCCCCAGGCGAAGGGCGATGCCGTGAAGGCGCTGCAGCGCGATGGCCGCCGCGTGCTGATGGTGGGCGACGGCCTCAACGATGCGGGCGCCCTGGCGCAGGCCGATGTCGGGGTAACCGTGACCGAGACCTCGGCGGCCCTCACCCCGGCCAGCGATGCGATCATGGATGCCGACAGCCTGCGCCGGTTGCCGGGCTTCCTGCAGCTCACCCGACGGGCGCGCCGAATCGTGCTGGCCAGCCTGGGCATCTCGCTGTGCTACAACATCACCGGCGTATCGCTCGCAGTGGCCGGCCACATGACCCCGCTGATCGCGGCCATCCTGATGCCGTTGAGCAGCGTGAGCGTGGTGGGCTTCGTGACCGTGGCCGTGGGCTTGGCCTACCGCAGGGCCTTGCGCGCCTCCTGAGAGGCCGGAACCTGACGCAAGTCACCTTCCCTGTTGATGCGCCTCAGCGCCTGACTTTCCGATGAAGGGCACTTTCGCCTCCGCAAGGCGAGCACCTGATGAGCGTCATCTTCCTCCTGATCACCGTGAGCACCCTGGTGGCGCTCTTCTTCCTGGCGGCCTTCGTGAAGGCCGTGAAGAGCGGGCAGTTCGATGATGACCGCTCGCCCGCCGTGCGCATGCTGAACGATCAATCCCCCGCGCCTGAGCAAGGCACGGGCACCACCTCCTCAAATCCCTGAGCGATGACCGAGCGCTTCCAGTACGACAACCGCATCGTCAAGAACTTCCTCTTCGTCACCATCCTCTGGGGCATCGTGGGCATGCTCGTGGGGCTCATCATCGCCGTGCAGATGGTGGCCCAGAACACGCCGATCGACGCCTGGTACTACTGGCTTGTGCGGCCCTTCACCTGGCTGGGCGAGCTGGAATGGACCAAGTTCGGCCGCATCCGTCCGCTGCACACCAACGCGGTCATCTTCGCCTTCGTCGGCAACGCCATTTTCGCTGGCGTGTACTACAGCCTGCAACGGCTGTTGAAGGCGCGCATGTTCAGCGATGCGCTGGGCAGGATC
>CAZJTB010000360.1:0-3517 GCA_964548485.1 uncultured Chryseobacterium sp.
TTGTAGTCGTCCGTGATGGGCGCTTCCACCGAGGCGATGAAGGGACTGCCCACCGAAACGCCCTACGCGCCGTAGCTCAGCATCCGCTCCATCTCCGCCTTGTTGCCCACGCCACCGGCCGAAATCACCGGGATGGTGCAGTGCTGCTTCAACAGCTCGATGAGGTCCTTGGGTGAGAGGTTGCCCCGGTGGCCGCCCGCCTCGTTGTTCACGGCGATCACCGCATCGGCCCCGAGGGCCTCCACCTTCTGTGCGAACTTCAGGTCCGTGACATCGCAGAAGACCTTGATGCCAACCCGATGCGCCGCGTTGATCGTGGCCTCCGGACTGCCCAAGGAGGTGATGAGGAAGTCGCAGCCCTCCTCGCAAAGCACCTCCAGCTGCTTGGCGGCCTTGGGGTTGCTCTTGTTCACGATCAGGTTGAATCCGTAGGCGCCCTTGCCGCATTCCGCCTTGGCGGCCTTCAGTTCGCGGCAGGCGGCGCGCAGCTCCTCCAGCGTGCGGTAGTTCAGCGCCGGGATGCAGCCCGCCACGCCGCAGCGCATACCCTCCTTCACCATGGCCGTGTTGCTCACCAGGAACATGGGGGCCATGATCAAGGGGTGCTCCAGGTGGAGCATTTCGGTGAGGCGGGTGTGCATGTGTGCTGTGCGGGCGCTCTTGGCGGCCGGTGCAAGATCGCTCCGGAACAAACGTGCTCGATGTCCTCCATCTTCGCCATCGCCAACATGGACCTCCTCCTGCTCCACGGCGCCCTTGGAACGGCCCGGCAGCTCGTGGGCCTTCAGCAGCGCATCGGTGGCCATGCCATCGACCTCAGCGGCCATGGCGCGCGGCCCATTCCGGCTGAAGGCATCCGCTTCGATCAGTTCGTCTCTGATATCGATAGCGCCTTCGAAGAGCAAGGATGGCGTTCTGCCCACCTCTTCGGTTACAGCATGGGCGGCTATGCGGCCTTGCTCTATGCGGCAAGGCACCCGCAAAGGGTGCGGTCCGTGGTGACGCTGGGTACCAAGTTCCTCTGGACGGAAGAAGGCTTGCACAAGGAGCTGCGCATGCTGGATCCCGATTTGATGGAGCAGAAGGTGCCCGCCTTCGCACAGGCCCTGGCCGTGGCGCACGGTGGTGCACGCTGGAAGAACGTGGTGCTTGCCATCGCGCGGAGCATGCGTGAACTGGCCGCCGAGCCGCTGCTCACAGCAGAGGTTTGTGCACGCATCCAATGCCCAGTGCTGCTCTGCGTGGGCGAGAAGGACACCACGGCCATCCCTGAGGACACGCGCCAGTTCGCCGAGCGGTTGAAGGGCGCCGAGGTGCATGTGCTGGCCGATATCCCGCACCCCTTCGACAAGGTGGACCTGGACCTGCTGCTTCCGATCCTGCACCGGTTCTGGGCGCAAGTGGGTTGATGGCAGCGCAGGCCATCACTTGCGCCAGCCTGTCACCACCAGGTAGTAGCGTCGATGCTCCGCGCTCACGGGCGCCTCATCCGTGCGCAGCACGCCGAGGGCGGCGGGCTTCTTCCTGTTGCGCAGCGCGCGACGCACCTCCACGGTCAGCTCGGCGGCAGGCGGGGCGAAGCGTTCGCCCATGCTGTAGGTGCCCAGCCGCACCGTATCGCCGGGAGCCAGGGTGTGCTCACTGTCCTTCAGGGCTGGCGATGGGCGGAGGGACTTCACCGTGGCCTTGCCGGCCTGCCGCGTGCCGTTCACGAGGAACACCTCGTTCACGAACATCCGCTGGCAAGGCGGCAAGGTGGGTTCCACATGGCCGGGCTGGCCCACCAGGCGGGGATCCTCAGGATGCAGGGGCTCATGCCGCACAGGCGCGCTCGGCCGCAGGATCGGGCCGTAGTTGTCGCGCCCATACTCCCAGAAGCCGGTCCGGTTCCCGTCCTCATCGAAGGTGGTGGTGCTGCGGTACCACTGGATGCCGCCATCCGGCGCATCGCTGGTTTCTGCCGTGCTCACCGCGCCGTTGGGGTGGTAGCTGAAGTGGACGCTGGCATGCCCGCCGATGCGCCGGGTGCCGCCTTCGAAGATCACGGTGCCATCGCGCTTGTAGGCCAGGCTGCGTCCGAAGCGATCGTCCTTGTCGCGCCATTCCTTGGTGCTTACGGGACCGCTCTTGTGGTAATGAAGGACCACGATGCCACTATCGGTGCGCAGCTCGCGGCGGCCGATCTGTGCGCTGAGTGCAGCCACGGACAGCAACGCCAGTAGGGTGGTAAGGGAGCGCATGGCGGGCCGGACCCAAAGTTCGGGCCAGCCCTTCGCAACCTGTGCCCAGAATCGGGATCTTCGCCCTCCCTGACCGGTTTCCATGTCCAAGACCAAGAAGATCCAGAAGCTGCTCGTCGCCAACCGTGGCGAGATCGCCCTGCGCGTGATGCGCTCCGCCCGCGAGATGGGCATCCGCACCGTGGCGGTGTATTCCGAAGCGGACCGCAATGCGCCGTTCGTGCGCTTCGCCGATGAGGCCGTGTGCATAGGGCCTGCTGCGAGCAAGGAGAGCTATCTCGTGATCGACAAGCTGGTGAAGGTGTGCACCGACCTCCAGGTGGATGCGGTCCATCCCGGCTACGGCTTCCTCAGCGAGAACGGCGATTTCGCGCGGGCGCTGGAGAAGGCCGGCGTGATCTTCGTGGGGCCTTCGCCCAAGGCCATGAAGGTGATGGGCGATAAGCTCGCCGCCAAGGAGGCGGTGAAGCAGTTCGGCGTGCCACTGGTGCCCGGCACCGAAGGCGCCGTGAGCGGGCTGGATGAGGCCATCGCGGTGGCCAAGACCATCAAGTTCCCCATCCTCATCAAAGCCGCGGCGGGCGGCGGCGGCAAGGGCATGCGCGTGGTGACCCAGGAGTCGGAGCTGAAGGAGGGCCTGGAGCGCGCCATCAGCGAAGCGCAGAACGCCTTCGGCGATGGCAGCGTGTTCATCGAGAAGTACGTGGCCGGGCCGCGCCACATCGAGGTGCAGGTGATGGCCGACACGCATGGCAACACCTGCTACCTCTTCGAGCGCGAATGCAGCGTGCAGCGCCGCCACCAGAAGGTGGTGGAGGAGGCCCCCAGCGCGGTGCTAACACCCGCGATGCGCAAGCGCATGGGCGAGGCCGCCGTGGCGGTGGCCAAGAGCGTGGATTACGTGGGCGCGGGCACCGTGGAGTTCCTGCTCGACGAGGGCGGCGACTTCTACTTCATGGAGATGAACACGCGACTGCAGGTGGAGCATCCGGTCACCGAGATGATCACCGGCCTCGACCTGGTGAAGCTCCAGATCCGCGTGGCGGAAGGGGAGAAGCTGCCATTCATACAAAACGAGCTGAAGATCAACGGCCATGCCATCGAGGTGCGCGTGTACGCCGAGGACCCCATGAACAACTTCCTGCCGGACATCGGCCGGCTCACCACCTACCGGCCGCCGCAGGGCCCCGGCGTGCGGGTGGATGATGGCTTCGAGGAGGGCATGGACATCCCCATCCATTACGACCCCATGATCGCCAAGCTGATCACCCACGGGG
>CAZJTB010000361.1:0-3495 GCA_964548485.1 uncultured Chryseobacterium sp.
CACGCCGCGCTGCAGCATGAGCCGCAGGAGCAGCAGGAAGGTGAGCCCCACCATGAGCGGCTCGGTGGGGAGGGACACGCCGATGCCGCCGAGCTCGAGCTCCTCCAGGTTGATCGAGAGCGGGGTGGCGAAGGCGATGAAGAGGAGCAGCTGCTCCGGCCGCACCAGCATGGCCCAGGCGGCCAGCAGCGCGAATGGCAGCACGGCCAGCCAGGGGATGTCGGCGATGGTGAGCGCCGCGTTCAGCAGCACGAAGGCCGCGCAGGCGGCGGCGATCCAGTTCCGCTTCAGGGCCTCCACCATGGCTAGCGGCGATGATCGCGCCACACGAGCAGCACGAAGCAGAGCAGCAGGGCGGAGAGCACGGCGGTGGAGACGATGAGCCAGCGCACCGGCCACACCTTCTTGTCGCTCACCTCGGGATACACCACCACGTTGGTGTAGGTGAGCTCCTTGGTCACATCGTTCACCACGCGCTCGTAATCGGTGAGCAGCCGGTCGTAGTTGGCGCGGAACAGGTCGCTGAGCTCGGTGAGCTCGCGGAACTCGCCGCCCTTCTCCTCCAGGTCGCGGATGCGCGATTGCAGGGCATCGCGCTGGGCGGCGGTGCCGCTGGTGAGCGCGCGCACCAGGCCCTTGGTGAGCTCCTTCACCTGTGCCTCGTAGCTCAGCAGGCCCTTCTCCTGGCGCAGCTTGTTCAGGCGCCGCTCCACACTGTCGAGCTTGGCGCGCTCGTGCGCCAGCGACCGCTCGGCGATCACCAGCACCTCATTGCTCTTCTCACGCTGCAGGCGCCGGGCCAGCAGGTTCACCTGATCGAGCATCTCCAGCACCAGGTCGCGCGCCACGCGGGGCTCCTCGTCCAGCACCTCGATCATCACGCTCTCGTAGCGGGTCTTGGAGATCTCCACGCGGTCGTTGAACTCGTTGTAGAGCGCCCAGTAGCCGCCGTTGGCCGCGGTATCGATCTCGTAGCGGGCCGGAAGCCCGAAGCGCAGGATGAGGCTGTCGCGGATGCTGTTGCTCTCGAGCAGCTGCAGCAGCTGGTCGGTGCGCGTCTCGATGCTGTAGCTGTTCAGGTTCACCGGGTACACGATGGCCATGCTGCGGTAGCGTGGCGGCATGAAGGAGGGCCCGCTGAGGATGGCCGACGCGGCGGCGGCGATGACGCCCACGGCCAGGAAAAGCCGCGCGTGCCTGCGCACCGTGCTCAGGAAGGTGGAGAAATCGAGTTCAGTGGCCATGCTGCGCGCGCACCTTGTTGACGTTCTCCTGGATCACGATGAGCAGCAGGGCCAGCAGGAAGGCCGAGATGCCGCTCATGGCCACCACCAGCCAGCGGATGGGATAGGACTTCTTATCGGCCGGCTGGGCCTTGTTCACCACGAACTTATGGGGAAGGTCGCTCTCGAGGTCGGCCTGCGCCTGCTCCAGCTTCATGCGCAGGATGCTCAGGCGCTTGGTCTCGTTGAAGAGGCGGTCCTGCAGCGTCACATAGGCGCCGCCGTAGCGCGCCAGCACCTTGAAGCGCTCCTCGAACTCGCGGATGGCGCGCTGATCGCCCTTCACGATGGCCGCGCCCAGGTACTCGTTATAGCGCTCGGTCTGCGTGTGGTAATCGTGCACGCCCAGCTCGCGCAGCACGCGCATGCTGTCCTGCCAGGCCACGATATCGGCCTCGAGGCGCTCCACCTTGGTGCGCACCAGCCGCAGGCCCTTCTCGGCGCGCTCGTGCGCCATCTGCTTCCACACGCTGTCCACCTGGTCGGCGATGTAGTTGGCGATGTCGGCCGCGCGCACAGGGTCGGGGTCGTTCACCTCCACGCGCACGCTGCTGAACTTGGTGTGCTCGAAGGTGATGTGGTCCTTGTAGGCCTCGCGCAGCTCGCTGTTGCGGTGCTTGCCATCGGCCTTGATGCGGTACACCTCCAGCAGGTTGAAGCGCCCGGCCACGCGGTCGCGGATCTCATCGGAGTGCAGCATCTGCAGCAGCTGCTCGCTGTCCTCCTCATCGCCCAGCGCCAGGATGTCGTCGCGCCCGGTGCTCTGCTCGCTGAGCAGGGCCTTGGAGGCGCTGTTGGTGATGGCCGGGAACATGATCACCTCGCTGCGGTAGAGCGGGGTGATGAGGTAGGCGGCGGCCACCCCGGCCACCAGGCCGAGCCCGGTGACGCCGATGATCAAGCGCCGCCGCGCCCATAGGAAGAGGACAAGGTCGAACGGGGCATCGCCGGGATTTGATGGCGCTGGGCGCCTTGCCTGGCGAGGCTTGGTGAGGGTTTCCTGCATGCGGGGCGTTACGGTGAAAGGGCCGCTAAAGTACAGGTTGCCCGTTCTCAGCCTTTCGGCTTGAAGATCAGCGCCTCACGCAGGTCGGCGGCACGCAGCAATCCGGAAGCGAAGGCTGTGGCCGTGGCCGCCAGCGCGAACACCACTGCGCGGGCTGGCAGCGCCAACGATGCGGCGCCCAGCATCCACACCACCGTGATGAGCAGCGCCGCATGCAATCCCGAGCGCAGCAACAGCGCGGGCATCCCATGCACCCGGTGCAGCCGCGTGGCCAATGCCATCTGCACCAGTGCGGTGAGCCCCTGCGCCACCAGCGCGGCCCAGGCGGCGCCCTCGGCCTGCATGCGCGGGATCAGCAACGCGTTCAGCGCGATGTTCAGCACCGCTCCGCCAGCGGCCATCCCATTCAGGGCGCGCAGGTTGCCCCCGGCCGTGAGCAACGAGCCGAACACATAGGTCGTGCACACCGCCACGAAGCTGCCGAGCAGCAAGGGGAGCAGCTTGGCGGCGGCCTCGATATGATCGCGGTACAGCAGGCCGAGCACCTCGGCGGGCCAAGCCGAGCCGAACACCGCCACGGCCAGGGCACCGGCCATCACCAAGCGGAACGCCAGCCCGGCGAGGGGCGACGGATCGTCGCGCTCCTTCAACAGGCGGCTGAACATGGGCAGCAGCAGCCCGGCCACGAGGTAGCCCAGCATGTTCAGCGCCTCGAACCAGCGGAAGGCCTGGTAGTAGATGCCGGCCTGCTCGGCGCCGTCCGGCAGCAGCCGCTCGATCATCACGGTATCGATGCGGTAGTAGAAGGTCATGAGGAGGATGAGGAGCGCATAGGGGAAGCTCCGTTTCAGCACCACCCAGCTGAAGGCCGGCTTCCAGGCCATGCGCACTGGTCCGCTGAGCCTGCGCACCAGCACCAGCGATACTGCGAGCGTGACCGCATACGCCGCTGTCTGTGCCCAAACGAACCATTCGATGCGGAAAGGACCGCCCCCCGCCCTGCCCCACAGCAGCCAGCCAACGCCGGCGATGAGGAGCACGCGGTCGAGCACGCTCAGCAGGCTGTCCTGCCGGAACCGCTGCGCGCCCTGGATGTTGCTGCGCAGGTAGAGGATGCTGGCCACCAGCGCCTGGTTGAGCACCAGCCAGCCCAGCATGCCCAACTGCCCGCCGCGATAGCCGAGCACCACGCCCGCAGCCAGCGTG
>CAZJTB010000362.1:0-3485 GCA_964548485.1 uncultured Chryseobacterium sp.
AAGTTCGACCGGGGCACCATCGTGCCCGAGGGCGACCACGAACCGGCGGGCACGGAAAAGGTGGAGGCGCGCTTCAAGTTCAGCGTGTGCCGCGAGGCCGTGCGTGAAGGCGCCGTGAACGAATGGAACGTGATGGCCGCCTTCACCATGGACCCCTTCGAGGTGCCGGGCGCCAAGGACTGGGTGTTCACCGTGGAAGAGGCCTGGCTCGATTGGAGCACCATCGCCAACCCCGAAGGCATCCGCTTCCCCACCGGCTACAACCACCCCTCGATCATCGGAGGCGCCACGCAGGAGCTATGGAAAGGCTTCTACATGAAGCGCCTCGCCATGCGAACGCCCGAGACCTGGGGCGACGGCACGGGCGCGCCGGTGGGCGCCTCTCTGAACAACTTCATCATCGATGACCAGGCCGAGCTCTCATTCAGCTTCGCCCTGGTGAACCTGCTGGCCGTGAACCAGGGCCGCATCGACCATTGGGCCTTCAGCGTGGACAGCGTGTACATGGACATGCTGCAGAACAACTTCCAGCGCGCGGGGCTCAAGGGCCGCATCGGGCTGCCCATCAACGGCGAGCACGAATTCGTGAAGTACGCGGCCATCCTGGGCTACGACCATGACGAGAGCGAATTCGCCTTCACCCTGGAGGCGCGCCTGGAGGAGCGCCTCACCGCGCCGCTCTGGATCGCCGAGCTGCAGCTGGAATCGAACAGCTATGTGCGCGCCACGCTGAGCGACAACAGCAAGGTGCGGGCGGAGCTCAATGGCAGCATCAGCATCAGCACGGGGCTCGGCAGCGAGCTGGGCATCGACCTCGGCAGCATGCCCAGCATCCGCATGCCCGGCATGCGCTTCGAGGGGCTGGTGCTCGACAGCGAGGACGGCATCAGCTGCCGCAACTGCGCCTTCGCGTATGCCAGTCCGCAGAAAGAGGTGGGCGGATTCCCGCTCAGCATCCGCAACCTGGCGCTGGAGTTCGACGACCCCACGCGGCCCGCGCTGGTGGTGGAGCCCATGGTGAGCCTGAGCGGCGGCCAGGGCGAGAGCAGCTTCGCCGCGAGCGTGGCCCTGAAGTTCGTGACCGAGCTGCAGCTGGGCACCAACGGCGTGGAGCGTTTCGCGTTCCGAGACGTGCTCTTCACCGGCATGCACATCGATGTGGACGTGAGCGCCATGCGCCTGGTGGGCGACCTGCGCATCACCAAGACCGCCACCAAGGAGGAGGTGAAGGGCGCGCTCACCGTGGGCTTCCCCATGGGCATCCGCGGCGACCTGCAGGCCATCTTCGGAACGATCAAGACGAACCCGGCGGTCCCCATCAACAGCAGCGCCCAGCACTACAGCTATTGGATGGTGGATGGCATGCTCTACTTCAACCCCGGCCTGATGATCATGACCGGCGTGGGCATCTACGGCTTCGGCGGCGGCGCGTACCACCACATGCGCTTCATCGATGGCAGCCTGCCCACCAACGAGCGCCTGCAGAGCATGGCGCCGCAGCGCCCGCCGGGCGAGATCCCGCCCGCGGACAGCAATGCGGGCACGGATCCGCCCAACAACTTCACCAGCGGCCTCACCGCCGATGCCAGCAGCGTGGGCAGTAGCCCCGCGCCGAGCGGTGGACGTTATGAGGAGGACTTCAACACCTTCCTCGGCATCCGCCTCGGGCTCGTCTTCGGCACCTACCCCAACCCCAAGGGCTGCAATATGGACCTTACGCTGCGGGCCGAGTTCACCAGGACCGGCGGCCTCAGCGCATTTATCGTGCGCGGCGACATCTATGGCCTGGTGGACATTCCCGAGCGGCGCGATGCGCGCATCACGGGCGGCATCCTCTTCAGCTACGCCAACCGCGAGGGCAACGAGGTGATCCACGCCAACCTGAGCGTGATGCTCGACTTCGTGGTGGCTCGCGGGGCCGGCGCCGGCAACAAGCTGGTGGACGCCAACTTCCACACCGAGAGCCGCAGCGGCAAGTGGTACTTCATCATGGGCACGCCGCAGAACCCCGGCGGCATCGTCATCGGCCCGCCCAGCGGTCCGCCCGTGCTGAGCATCACCAACTACATCATGACGGGCAACGACAGCATCCCGTTTCAGCTGCCCGATCCGCCCGCGCGCATCATGGAGATCCTCGGCCTCAACGATCCCTCGCGCGGCCTGGGCACCGAGGCCCAGACCGCAGCGGCCATCGGTGGCGCGCGCGACATGGGGCCGCTGGAGAACGGCGCGGGCTTCGCCTTCGGCGCGGGCTTCTCGTTGGACATGGACATCAACCTGGCGGTGCTCTACGCCACCTTCGGCATGTGCATCGGCTTCGACCTGCTCCTGAGCGAGATCCCCGATAGCATGATCTGCGTGGAGACCGGGCGGCGCCCCGGCGAGAAGGGCTGGTACGCGCAAGGCCAGTTCTACGCCGGCCTGTGGGGTGAGCTGGGCGTGCAGCTCGACCTGCTGTTCATGCGCTTCCGGGCACCCATCCTGAGCATGAGCGCCGCCATGCTGCTGCGCGGCAACTTCCCCAACCCGAGCGGCTTCCGCGGCCATGCGGCCGTGCATTACAGCGTGCTCAACGGCGCCATCACCGGCAGCGCCAGCTTCCATGTGGAGAATGGCCAGCAATGCACCCTGATGCCCGCCGGCGACCCGCTCGCCCGCTTCACCTTCATCCAGGACCTGGGACCCAAGGGCAACGAGGTGAGCATCTTCGACATGCCCACGGCCAGCTACAACCTGCCGGTGCTGGAGGTGCTGGAGGTGCCGAAGCTGATCCGCCCCGACGGGAGCGTGGAGCTCTACCGCTTCCACCCCTACGTGAGCAGCTTCACGCTGCACGAGGTGAGCGGCAACGTGAACGTGCCCGGGAACAACGAATTCCAGGATGGCCGCGGCACCAGCAGCTTCCTGCGCCGCACGGAGGTGCTCAAGGCCTTCACCAACTACCGCACGCGCGTGGAGGTGAAGGTGCGCGAGGAGTACGCCCCCTTCATGCTGCGCGACTTCATCCCGCCCGGCTCCTCGAGCGCCTGGCGCGAAGAGCGCGTGCAGAACTTCCGCACCGGGGCTGCGCCCAACCACATCCCGGAGAGCAACGTGGACTACACCTACCCGGTGAACCGGCAGCGCTACTTCCTGCAGCAGGAGTCGAACAACAAGGGCCGCGTGCGGCTCACGTTGGGCATGGGCTACCTGTTCGCCCCCACCGTGGAGGGCCGCAGCTACACCTATGTCGCGCGGTTCATCCCGCTCGGCGGCGGGGCCGCGCAGGAGACGCCCATCGTGTACAGCGGCGGCATCGACATCCCGCTCACGCTGCCCGTGCTCGATCCGCAGCGCATCTACATCGTGCAGCTGCTGCGCCGACAGACCGGCACTGCCGACGGGCTGCCCATGATCGGCGGAGGCGCAGCGGCAACGGCAGGCATCTCCGCTGCTCCGCCCGCGGGCGCCGCTTATACCGCGCAGATCAGCGCGCCGCTCCCGCA
>CAZJTB010000363.1:0-3482 GCA_964548485.1 uncultured Chryseobacterium sp.
TCGCCGTACTCGGCTCCGGCGTCATGGGCAGCCGCATCGCGTGCCACTTCGCCAATATCGGCGCCGAGGTGCTGCTGCTGGACATCGCTCCGAAAGAGGGCAATGACCGCAACAAGATCGTCAACGACGCCCTCGCCGCCGCGATCAAGAGCAGTCCCGCGCCGCTGTATGATGCCCGATTCGCCAAGCGCATCAGCACCGGCAACTTCGACGATGACCTGCCCAAGATCAAGGACTGCGACTGGATCATCGAGGTGGTGATCGAGCGGCTCGACATCAAGCAGCAGGTGCTGGCCAACGTGGAGAAGCACCGCACGCCCGGCACGCTCATCACCACCAACACCAGCGGCATCCCCATCCACGCCATCGCGCAGGGCCGCAGCGACGACTTCCGCCGGCACTTCTGCGGCACGCACTTCTTCAACCCGCCGCGCTACCTGCCGCTGCTGGAGCTGATCCCCGGTCCGGATACCGACCCCGCGGTGCTCGACTTCCTGGAGGACTACGGCCAGCGCATCCTCGGCAAGGTCACCGTGCGCTGCCAGGACACGCCCGCCTTCATCGCCAACCGCATCGGCGTGTTCGGCATCATGGGCCTCTTCCACCTCGTGAAGGAGATGGGCCTTACCGTGGAGGAGGTGGACCGCCTCACCGGTCCCGTGCTGGGCCGCCCCAAGAGCGCCACCTTCCGCACCGCCGACGTGGTGGGTCTGGACACGCTGGTGAAAGTGGCCCAGGGCGTGAAGGACAACTGCCCCAACGACGAGCAGAACGCCCTCTTCGCCATCCCCGACTACCTGCAGAAGATGGTGGAGCAGAACATGCTCGGCAGCAAGACGGGCAAGGGTTTCTTCTTCAAGGACCGCAGCTCACCCAAGGGCGAGATCCTCGCGCTGGACCTGAAAACGCTGGAATACCGTCCGCAGGTGAAGCCCAAGTTCGCCACGCTGGATGCCGCGAAGAAGGAGGACAACCTGCGCAAGCGCACCGCACTCCTTTACAACGGCACCGACAAGGCCGGCGAGTTCTACCGCAAGAGCTTCCACGGGCTGTTCGCCTACGTGAGCCACCGGATCCCCGGAGACTTGTCCCGGAGTTCATCCGGGATCACCGATGCGCTGTACAAGATCGACGACGCCATGCGCGCAGGCTTCGGATGGGAGATCGGTCCTTTCGAAACCTGGGATGCCGTGGGCGTAAAGACCGCGCTCTACGCCATGAACGCTGCCGGCGTGAAGGTGTCGCCGTGGATCAACGAAATGGTGGCCGCCGGGCATAGCAGCTTCTACAAGACCGAAGGCGGCAAGCGCATGTACTACGATGCCGCCAGCAAGAGCTACAAAGCCATCCCACGTGCGGAGGGCATCCTTGTGCTCAGCGACCTGCCCGAGAGCAGCGTGGTGTGGAAGAACAGCGCCGCCACCGTGCGCCACCTGGGCGACGGCATCCTGTGCGTGAGCTGGAGCACCAAGATGAACACCATCGGTGCGGAGGTGATCCTGGGCCTCAACAAAGCCATCGACCTCGCCGAGCAAGGCTACAAGGGCCTCGTGGTCTACAACGACGGCGCCAACTTCAGCGCGGGCGCCAACGTGGGCATGATCTTCATGATGGCCGTGGAGCAGGAGTACGACGACCTGGAGATGGCCGTGCGCACCTTCCAGAACACCATGATGCGCATGCGCTACAGCAGCATTCCCGTGGTGGCGGCCCCGCACCAACTGTGCCTGGGCGGAGGCACCGAGCTCTGCCTGCACGCGGACAAGGTGGTGGCGCACGCCGAGACCTACATGGGCCTAGTGGAGTTCGGCGTGGGCGTGATCCCCGGCGGCGGCGGAACCAAGGAGTTCGCCCTGCGCCTCGCCGACGAACTGAAGGAGGGCGACATCCGCATCAACGCCATGCGCGAGCGCTTCCTCACCATCGGCCAGGCCAAGGTGGCCACAAGCGGGCACGAGGCTTTCGCGCTCGGCTACCTGCGCAAGGGCCAGGACGAGGTGATCGTGAGCCGCGCCCACCAGCTGGCCTACGCCAAGGCCTGCGCGCTGGAGCTGTGGAACAAGGGCTACACCAAGCCCGCGCCGCGCAAGGACATCAAGGTGCTGGGGCAGGAAGGCCTCGGCATTGTGTACGTGGGCGCCAACAGCATGCTCAGCGGCAATTACATCAGCCAGCACGATGCGCTGATCAGCGAGAAGCTGGGCTACGTACTCTGCGGCGGGGATCTGAGCGAGGCGACGGAAGTCTCGGAGCAATACCTGCTGGACCTGGAGCGGAAGGCCTTCGTGGAGCTGTGCATGCAGCGGAAGACGTTGGAGCGGTTGCAGAGCATCATCACAAGTGGGAAGGTGTTGCGGAATTGAGGGCTGTCCGATGTCCGAAGCAAGACTGTCCTATGCGAATGCCGAGCACGCGACCGGAGCTGTCCATTATCTGTGTAGAAGGCATGATCGCTGAAGGTGCTGGCCTCGATAATGAACACTCAACCCTGAATCCCATGAACCGCTTCAAGAACTTGGTCGTCTGGCAGCAGGCCCTTTCGCTCTCCGTTGAAGTCTATCGGCTAACGGAGAAGTTCCCAAAGAAGGAGGTGTATGGCCTAGCCAGTCAGATGCAGCGTGCAGGTGTATCGGTTCCGAGCAACATCGCAGAAGGTGCTGCTCGCAATCATGACGGCGAGTTCTACCACTTCCTCGGAATCGCCTGTGGATCAGCTGCGGAACTCTACACCCAAACGATGATCGCTAGGGAACTTGAGTACATCACCCGCGAGCAATCGGATAAGATCACTGGTGAACTGGACCACATCATGAACCGGATCTTCAAGCTGCAAGTCCAGCTCGAGACCAAACACAAAAAACGCCCGACGCGCAGCTAGGACCACCAAGGAGTCAGGCATAAGACAATCCTGCAGCCGTCATAAGACATTCCCCATGAACGCATACATCATCACCGGTTTCCGCTCCGCAGTGGGCAAAGCCCCACGCGGCAAATTCCGTTTTACCCGTCCAGATGAGCTGGCCGCGCACGTGGTGAACCACCTGGTGAGCTCGGTGCCCGGGCTGGACCGCACGCGCATCGACGACGTGATCGTGGGCAACGCCACGCCCGAGGCCGAGCAGGGCCTGAACATCGGCCGCATGATCAGCCTGATGGGCCTGAACACCGACAAGGTGCCGGGCATGACGGTGAACCGTTATTGCAGCAGCGGCAGCGAGACGATCGCCATTGCCGCGGCCAAGATCCACAGCGGGCAGGCCGATGTGATCATCGCCGGCGGCGTGGAGTGCATGAGCCCGATCCCCTTCGGCGGCTGGCGCATCGTGCCGAACGCCAAGGTGGGCAAGGCGCAGCCCACGTACTACTGGGGCATGGGCCTCACCGCCGAGGCCGTGGCGCGCGACTTCAAGGTGAGCCGCGAGGACCAGGACGCCTTCAGCCTGCGCAGCCACGAGAAGGCGCTGGCCGCCATCAGCGCCGGC
>CAZJTB010000364.1:0-3476 GCA_964548485.1 uncultured Chryseobacterium sp.
AAGGAAACGCTGTTCGAGCGGGTGGTGCTGGCCTCAACCCGGCCCGATTTCCTCACCTACCGGTGGTTCTGCGCGCTTGGCGGTGCGCTCGGCATCGATGGGCTCTGCGTGCAGGAGTTCGGCTTCACCTTGCAGAACCTGCCGGTGAGCGGCCAGTTCATGACGCACATGGCGGTGGCCTTCGTGGCGGGCATCGTGCTGGCCTTCCCCTACATCCTCTGGGAGCTCTGGCGGTTCATTTCGCCCGGCCTGCACGAACGTGAGCGTCGGGCCTCGCGCTCGTTCGTCTGGGCGGGATCCCTCCTCTTCATCGTGGGCGTGCTCTTCGGCTACTACCTGCTGGCGCCGCTGAGCGTTCAGTTCTTCGGCAATTACAAGGTGAGCCCGAGCGTGGCCAACAACTTCGCCCTGGAGAGCTTCATCGGCATCATCACGCAGGTGACGCTTTGGACGGGCCTGGTCTTCGAGCTGCCCCTGGTGGTGAGCGTGCTCAGCCGCCTGGGGCTCATCGGGCCGAAGCTCCTGCGCAGCTACCGCAGGCACGCCTACGTGGGCATCCTGGTGCTGGCGGCCATCCTCACCCCGCCCGACATCATCAGCCAGATCATCGTGGCCGGTCCGCTCATGCTCCTGTACGAGTTCAGCATCGGCATCAGCGGGCGCATCGAGCGGCGGCGGCTGGCGGCATCCAAACCCGGCGTGGCTGCATGAAGGCGCTGATCCGGTCCGGCCTGCTCGTATCGGCGCTCGCCGCCCAGGCGGCTTCCTTCGCACAGAGCACCGTGGTGAGCGGCAAGGTGACCGATGCGCGCACCGGTGAGCCGCTGCCCTTCGTCAACATCGCCTTCCGCGACAGCCGCGTGGGCACCACCACCGACCTGGAGGGCCGCTACCGCATCGATACCTATTACGCCACCGATTCGCTCATCTTCTCCTTCGTGGGCTACGTGCCGCGCGCGTTCGCCGTGCGCAAGGACCGCCAGCAGGTGATCGACGCGCCCCTGGAGCCCAGCGCCACCATGCTGCAGGAGGTGGTGATCAAGCCCACGGAGAATCCCGCGTTCGAGATCCTGCGGCGCGTGATCCGCCACAAGCCGGCCAACAACCGCGAGAAGCTGGGCGCTTACGAGTACGAGGCCTACAACAAGATCGAATTCGACCTCAACAACATCACCGAGGAGTTCACCCAGAAGAAGATCTTCAAGCCCTTCGCCTTCATCTTCGACTACGTGGACAGCACCGAGGCCAAGCCCGCGCTGCCCATCTTCATGACCGAGAGCATCTCGCAGGTGTACTACCGCCAGTCGCCCAAGGCGCAGAAGGAGTACATCCGCGGCACCAAGGTGAGCGGCGTGGAGAACGAGAGCGTATCGCAGTTCATGGGCGACATGTACCAGAACGTGAACATCTACGAGAACTTCCTCGTCGTCTTCGGCAAGAACTTCATCAGCCCCATCGCCGATGGCTGGCGCGGGTTCTACGACTTCCAGCTCACCGACAGCGCCTTCGTGGGCAAATACTGGTGCTACAAGCTGGAGTTCAAGCCCAAGCGCGTGCAGGAGCTCGCCTTCACCGGCCACCTCTGGGTGAACGACACCACCTACGCCGTGCGCCGGATCGAAGCGGGCATCGCCCAGGGCGCCAACCTCAATTTCGTGGAAGGATTCATGGTGAAGCAGGAGTACGACCAGGTGCAGAGCGAGGTATGGATGCTCACGCGCGATGAGCTGGTGGTGGACCTCAACGTGATCAAGGACGTGGGCAGGCCCAACAAGAACAAGGTGCAGGGTTTCTATGGCCGCCGCACGGCCACCTACCGCGACTTCGTCATCAACCAGCCCCGGGAGCCCCGCTTCTACGAAGGCGTGGACCAGGTGGTGCTGGCCATCGACCCCCTCAGCCTGGGCAGCGACTACTGGGACACCCACCGCCATGTGCAGCTCTCCGCCAAGGAGAACGCCATCTACCACATGGTGGATACCATGAAGACGATCCCGCGGTTCCGCACCTACGTGGACATCGTGAGCACCATCATCAGCGGGTATTACGAGCGCGGCCTCATCGAGTACGGGCCGTACTTCACCACCTTCAGCTTCAACCCGGTGGAAGGCGCCCGCTTCCGCCTCGGCGGCCGCACCAGCAACAAGTTCAGCACCTGGGTGGAGTTCGAGGGCTATTCCGCCTACGGCACCAACGACCAGCGCTTCAAGTTCGGCCTGGCCACCCGCGGGTTCATCAGCAAGGAGCCGCGCCTGCTGTACCGGGCGGGCTATAAGCATGATGTGGAGCAGCTGGGGCAGAGCGTGAACGCCTTCCGCAACGACAATATCCTGGGCAGCCTCTTCCGCATCAACCCCAACAACAAGCTCACCGACGTGGAGGAATGGCGCTTCAGCCTGGAGCGCGAGTGGTTCTCCGGCTTCACCCACGAGGCCATGCTCCGCTACCGCACCCTGATGCCGTTGGGCAGCCTCCGCTACGAGCGGCTCACCCATGCCCTCGAGCCGGTGAGCGTGAGCAGCATCCAGACCGCCGAGGTGGCGCTGAACACGCGCTTCACCTACCGCGAGAAGTATGTGAGCGGCGAGTTCGACCGCGTGCCCGTGGGCATCAACAAATGGCCCACCCTGGAGGCCCATGTGGCCTACGGCGCCCCCAACCTGCTGCAGAGCGATTACGAGTACACCAAGGTGGTGGGGCGCATCTACAAGCGCTGGCAGCTCGGGGCCTTCGGCTGGATGCGCACCACGATCGAGGGAGGCCGCATCTTCGGCACGCTCCCGTACCCCCTGCTCACCATCCACAGCGGCAACGAGACCCTCTACTTGGACGATGTCTCCTTCAATACCATGCGCTTCTTCGAGTTCATCAGCGACCGCTACGTGCACCTCTTCGCCGAGCACCATTTCGAGGGCCTCTTCCTCAACCGCATCCCGCTCATGCGCCGCCTGAAGTGGCGAGAGGTGGCCGCCTTCAAGGGCGTGGCCGGCGACCTCGACACCAAGCACTTCGCCGAGATGAGCCTGCTGGACAACATGCACGCGCTCTACAACGGCCCCTTCATGGAGCTGAGCGCCGGCATCGAGAACATCTTCAAGGTGCTCCGCACCGACATCATCTGGCGCCTGCGCTACAATGACCATCCCGGCACGCGGCCCTTCGCCTTACGCGCCAAGATCGTCATCAACTTCTGACGCATGCTGCGCACCGAGAGCCTCATCAAGCGGTATAAGCGGCGCACCGTGGTGGGCGGCGTGAGCGTGGAGGTGCGCCAGGGCGAGATCGTTGGCCTGCTGGGCCCCAATGGCGCCGGCAAGACCACCACCTTTTACACCATCGTGGGCCTCATCAAGCCCAACGAGGGCCGTGTGCTGCTCGACGACCTCGACATCACCGCGCTGCCCATGTACCGCCGTGCCGCGCTGGGCATCGGCTACCTGCCGCAGGAGGCCAGCGTGTTCCGCAAGCTCAGCGTG
>CAZJTB010000365.1:0-3468 GCA_964548485.1 uncultured Chryseobacterium sp.
TCACAGATGTAGCAGCTGCTGGGTGCTGGCCGATCGTCCCGCACCCAGCAGCTGCGTGATTGCAGCGATCAGCTGCGTTCTGCCTGGCACCAGCGCTTGGGTGGTGCTGCAGAATCGCCCTCTGGGTTGGTGCCGCATCACTGCCCAGCACAATGACTCGGGATGCTCGGGATGAATGATTCGTGCATGCCGGCGCTCTTGAAGGGTTGGGCGGCGAGCACGATGCCCAACTTTGCGCCATGCTCATCCTGCTATCGCCCGCCAAGGACCTCGCGAAGGAGACACCTGTCATCAAGGATGCCACGCAGCCCGTGCTGCTCGAGCATGCCGTGCCGCTGGTGTCGAAGCTGAAGACACTCAGCGCGAAGAAGCTCGCGGACCTCATGGACCTGAGCCTGCCGCTGGGCGAGCTGAACCGCAGGCGCTATGCGGAGTGGTCAACGCCGTTCACGCCGAAGAACGCCCGTCCTGCGGTGTTCACCTTCAACGGCGAGGTGTACCGCGGCCTCGATGCGCGCACGCTCAGCAGCGATGACCTGCGCTTCGCGCAGCACCACCTGCGCATCCTCAGCGGGCTCTATGGCGTGCTGCGCCCGCTCGACCTGATGCAGGACTATCGCTTGATGATGGGCACGCCCTTCAGCGCGGGGAAGGCGAGGAACCTCTATGCCTACTGGGGCGATCGCATCGCGGAGGTGCTCAAGGCCGATCTGAAACGGTCAGGCTCCGATGTGGTCGTGAACCTCGCATCAACAGAATACAGCAAGGCCGCGCTGCTCCCGAAGCTCGGTGCGCAGGTGATCACGCCGGAATTCAAGGACAAGGTGGGCCATGACTACAGGTCGCTGCAGGTGTACGTGAAGCACCAGCGCGGGGCCATGGCGCGCTACATCATCCAGCACCGCATCCTCGATGCCGAGGGCATCAAGGCCTTCGATCATGATGGCTACCGGTTCGCGCCGGAGGAGAGCACCGCTTCGAAGTGGGTCTTCCTGCGCGACCAGCGGCCGCCGTTGGTGACGAAGAAACTGGCCGGTGGGCGCATCCGGTGATGCGATGGCGCTGCGCACGGGGGCGGCCCTCGCGCTGCGTAGGGGGGGCGAAGCGGCAGCTCCTGACCGGCAAGGCCCGTGCGGATTTCGTGGCGAGGAGGCGACAAGCGGAAGCCACCACAGCGCGTGCTGCCGCTGGCCGACCGGGTAGGACTAAAGCCCCGGTTCAAGGCCGGGATGAACTCCGCACCCGATCCGCGGGCCGCATTGAGCGTGAGGAAGGGGGCACGCCCATGCCCTTCAAGGTCGCACGACGCCTTTGCTTGTAGTTGGACACGTATGGCTGCGAATGGACCGCTGTTGCGTCCATGCGCATCTATTTGCGTCCATAGCAGATGAGCCCAACCGACCGAACCGCACGGGCCAAGTACCTTCGTAGCCCTGAAACGGGAATAGGATGTTCGAGAATCTGAACGATAAGCTGGAGCCTGCCTGCCGCAGGCAGGCGCGCCAAACCGACTGCCATGTTTGAGAATCTGAACGACAAGCTGGAGCGGGCCTTCAAGGTGCTGAAAGGCCAGGGGCAGATCACGGAGATCAACGTGGCGGAGACCACCAAGGAGATCCGCAAGGCGCTGCTGGATGCCGACGTGAACTACAAGACCGCCAAGGATTTCACCGACCGCGTGAAGGCCAAGGCGCTGGGGCAGAACGTGCTCACGAGCATCAGCCCGGGGCAACTGCTCACCAAGATCACGCACGACGAGCTGGCCGAGCTGATGGGCGGGCAGAGCGCAGGCATGAACATGAGCGGCAACCCCACGGTGGTGCTCATGAGCGGCTTGCAAGGCTCGGGTAAGACCACCTTCAGCGGCAAGCTGGCCAACTACATCCGCAAAAAGGGCAAGCGGCCTTTGTTGGTTGCGTGCGACGTGTACCGCCCTGCGGCAATAGACCAACTCGAGACGCTCGGCAAGCAGCTGGACATCGCGGTGTTCAGCGAGCGCGAGAACAAGAACCCGGTGAGCATCGCGCTGAACGCGATCGCGCACGCGAAGCAGCACGGCTTCACGGCCGTGATCGTGGACACCGCCGGCCGCCTGGCAATCGATGAGCAGATGATGCAGGAGATCGCCAACGTGAAGAAGGCGATCAACCCGCAGGAAACGCTCTTCGTGGTGGACGCCATGACCGGTCAGGATGCGGTGAACACGGCGAAGGCCTTCAACGCGCGGCTGAACATCGACGGCGTGGTGCTCACCAAGCTGGATGGCGATGCACGCGGCGGTGCGGCGCTCTCCATCCGCAGCGTGGTGGACAAGCCGATCAAGTTCATCGGCACCGGCGAGAAGATGGAGGCGCTGGACGAGTTCCACCCGGACCGCATGGCCGGCCGCATCCTGGGCATGGGCGACGTGGTGTCGCTGGTGGAGAAGGCCCAGGAGCAGTTCGATGAAAAGGCCGCGCGCGAACTGAACAAGAAGATCGCGAAGGACCAGTTCGGCTTCGACGATTTCCTGGAGCAGATCGGGCAGATCAAGAAGATGGGGAGCATGAAGGACCTCATGGGCATGATCCCCGGCGTGGGCAAGGCGATGAAGAACATCGACATCCCCGATGACGCCTTCAAGGGCATCGAGGCGATCATCAGCAGCATGACGATGGAGGAGCGGAAGAACCCGTCCGTCATCAATGGCTCACGCCGCGCGCGACTGGCCAAGGGCAGCGGACGCGGCATCGAGGAGGTGAACAAGCTGATGAAGCAGTTCGAGGAGATGCGGAAGATGATGAAGATGATGGGCGACAAGAGCAAGATGCAGAACATGATGCGGCAGATGCAGGCGATGCAGGGGATGAGGCGGTGATCAGCATCGGAAACGCCAAGGATCATTGCTATGATTGAACGTCTTCGAGACACATTGAGCGAAGCGGTACGTTACGCTTATGAACAGCCCCATTTCGGAACGGATGAGTGGACAAAGGCGATATCGCAAAGCCTGCTGGACCTTGGGCACGAGCTAGGTTTCAAAGTCTGCGTCTCAGCAATCATGAAAGCGGACAATCCTGAGTGGCTGTACGACATGGTGTGGTACACGACTCGTGGTTCAGGAGATGAAGAGCGCTTAGACGATGTGCCCATGGTGATGGAGTGTGAGTGGCATTCAGCCCCGGGGAAGATCTCCGAGGATTTTGAGAAGTTGTTGCTTGCCAATGCTCCTATGAAAGTCATGATATGCTATCCGAAGACGGGTTCCCGGGACTACATGATCCGCTACTTCAAGGATTCTATCGTGAACTACAAGCGCCGAAAACATGACGAACGCTATTTGATCGCCTTTTTGAGAGACGAGCACAAGGATTGCCAGTTCATCGAGTTGTAGCCCTGCTGATGGTCTTTGTATGGAGCCCTTACCCAGCCTTCCAAGGGGTACCCACGATTGAGGTTGGAGTAACAGAGTTTCGGAAAGGCAAGGGC
>CAZJTB010000366.1:0-3463 GCA_964548485.1 uncultured Chryseobacterium sp.
GTGCCGGAATGGTGTAGGTGCCCAGGTTCTGGGTCTGGGTATTGCATCCTGCAATGTTGCTCACCAGCTGCACCTGCACCTGTTGGCCGGCCAGGAAGGGCCCCACGGTGTAGGAGCCGGCAGCGTCCACCGGCGTGCTCTGCGGCGTTCCGCCGGGGAGCACGGTGGTCACCAGATTCACGTCACCGCCCAGGTAATCGCCCAGGTCGGTCACGTTCACGCTGATCTGCGAGCAGGTGGCGTTCACCGTGGGGGCGTTCCACGAAGGCGCGGTGCAGCCCGGGGTGCAGGCCACCTCAAAGGTCCACGGTGTGGCGCAGCCGCCATCGGCACAGCTGCCCGAGCCATCGCTGTTCACCTCCAGGAAAAGGGTGCCGCCATTGAAATTGGTCAGCACGGCAGGCAGGGGGGTGTTCTCAACGATGAAGCCCACATCCGGGCCGCCTTCGAACTCCTTCACGAGGAGCAGGTCACCCGGCGCGAAGCAGCCGCTGATGAAGGTGAGGGTGAGGGTCTCCAAGGGGCTGCTGGTGCTGAAGCTCCAGGTCTTGGTGCTCGCGTTGCCGTAGCAGTAGTTCGTCACCTGGATGGGGCCATTCACGCACTCGAATTCCACCGGGCAATTATCCGTGGCGTAGCCCACCACACTGCTGCAGGCATTGTTGCCCGTGGCGATGGTGATGTAGATGTTGTCGCCTTGGTTGAAGCTGCCGCTGGTGGGCAGGGTAAGGGCGCCCAGGGCCACATTGCTCACGTTCACCGGCGACCCGCCGTTCACGGTATAGGTCACGATGGCGTCGGGGGTGCTGCCGGTGCTGGTCACATTTAAACCAACGGTGAAGGTGCCTGCCGTGCAGTTCTCGCTCACGCCGGTGATGGTGGCGGCGGGCGGCTCGCAGAAGCAGTTGGCCGAGACGGTGAGGGTGTAGTTCGTGAGGTCGGTGGTAGCGCCGAAGCCATCCATCACGATGTAATACAGCGTGTTGGGCGCCACCGCCACGTTGGTCAGCGAGCTGCTCAATCCATTGCTGCAGCCGGCAGGTTCGTCATCATCATTGAACGCGATGATGGTGCTTTGGTTGGCGGCCACCAGGTACAGGTAGCTATCGCCTGAGGGGCCGCAGATCCCGATGGTGAGCGTGGTGGTGCAGCTGCTCGTGGTCAGGCTCCAGATCTTGTCGCGGCCGCGCAGCGCGTTGGCGTTGGTGAAGCAGTTGGCCGCCAGGTTGTTGTTGCCTGTTGAGACAAAGGGCGTGGCCAGCGAGCCGATGGGGATGGCGTTGGCGAAGGTGTCGCCGGGGGGCGCGCCGATCACGTTGAAGCTCCAGGTGGAACAGCTCACTGGGCCACCGATCGCATTGCTGGGCACCACGCTCCAGGTATGCGGGCCGCTGCCCACAACGGCCAGGTAGGTGGTGCCGCTTTGCGTGGAGACCAGGTTGCCATCCACATACACGGCATAGCTCGTGGCGTTGGCGGCTGCAGGCCAGCTCAGGGTGATGCCAGCGCCCTGGCAGGCTGTGCCGCCGTCAGCCGGTGCTGTGGGCGCAGGGATGCACGCCGGGACGTTCGTATTGAACACGGCGGCATTGCTCCAGAAGCTGGTGCCATCCACGGCGCAATTGCCGCGCACATAGGCACTGTATGTGGTGTTCGCGGCCAGCAAGGTGCTGGTGGCAGGAGAGGATGGCGCGTTGCCGGAATCAACCAGCCCTGCCGCACCCGAGCCGGGCGCGCCCGAGGTGCGGATCTCCCAGTCGTAGCTGGCCGAGCCGTTGTTCGTCCAGCTGATCGTGCCTGCCGTGGTGCTCGTGGCCACTGCGCCGATGCCGGTGGGCACGTTGCACAGGATGGGCGCGCACGGGGCCAGGCCGAGCCTGCCCTGCACCCAGTTCGAGGTGGCGCCGTTCAGGGCCATGTTCAGCAGGGTGCCGTTGTTGGCATTGGCGGTCTCGTCGGTCAAGGTGGTTACACCCGCGTTGTTGCCGCCTTCCTCGCCCTGGTTGAACTTGTAGTAGGCCACCAGGCCGGTCTCATTGCCGCAGTAGAACTGGTTCTGCATGGCGGCGATCTGCGGCTGGGTGAGCGCCACGTTCCACACGCGCACCTCATCTATCCGGCCCACGAAGCCGCGCTCGTTGGTCTGCGACCAGTTGCCGATGGCGAGCTCCTGCGCTGGGCCCGTGCTGGCGATGGGAGCGATCGTGCCAATGGAGTTGGCCGCCGGAACCTCCACGCCGTTCACGTACATGCGCATCGCGGTGCCATCGAAGGTGGCCGCCACATGCTGCCAGGTGTTCAAGGCCAGGGTGTTCTGTGCGGTGATGCGCTCCACCCATGCGGAGCCGGTGCCGATGTTGAAGCTGAATTGGCCATTGTTGCCGCAGCGGATCATGTAGCCCTTGGTGTCGGGCGCCTCTTTGTTGATGATGCTGCCGCGCCACGATTCAGCGCGCCAGGCGCGCGGGTAGATCCACGCTTCCAACGTGAGGCCATTGCCGGTGATGTCAACCGAGGCGTTGTGGGGTATCTCCACCCGGTCGTTCACGCCATCGAAATCGAGGCTGTTCTGCCCGAAGTTGGTGCAGTCGTAGGTGTAAGGGCCGAGCACCAGGGTGCAGCCGGGGGGGCCGGCATCCAGGGTCACGTTCACGTTGGCGCCGCTGGTGAAGGGACCGATGATGTAGGTGCCAGCCGCAGTCACGGTCTGCCCGCCGGGGTTCAAGGGGAAGTCGCTCGAGATCACCACGCTCGTGGCCGCGTTCATGTTACTGATCGTAACCGCAACCGTGAACTGGTTGGTGCCGCAGGCCTGGTTGGCCACAGCGGTGGCCGATGGGGTTAGCGGCGTGCCCGCGCAGGCAGTGCCGATCGGCAGGGAAATGTCATCAATCCACCAGCCCGTGCTGGAGGTGGAGCTATCGGAGCCGAAGCGCCAACGGAGCTGGATGGGCTGGCCAGCTGCCGATGGAGGCAGCGTTACTGTGGTGGTGAGGAAGCCGGGCGACCCCGCGTTCGTGTTCGTCCAGGCATTCCGGCCTGCGATTGGGCTTGAGAAGGTTGACGAAATGATGCCGGTGTACCCGCCAACCACGAATGAGCCACCAGCCGTGATGATGTCGGTGAATGCCCCGCCGTTGATGCTGATCTCCAGCACGCCACCGTCGAAATTGCTCGTCGCGCTCTCGAAGATGAATCTGTGCTTGAAGGTCAATTGGCTGCCAATGGTGACGCCCGTGATGACCGGAGAGGTGAGGCTGTAATCCGATACTGAGCTTGCGCCAATGGCTTTCACGCTGTTCGGGGCCGAGGTGCTGAAATCGGTGACCGTCACCCAATTGTTCACCGCCCCTGTGCCGCCGGAGGTCCAGCCAGCAGGCAGCGCCGGGGCGGTCACGCCATCGAAGTTCTGGGCGAAACTGAGGTTCACCAGCGCATCGTTCACCGTGCATGGGTTCCCGTC
>CAZJTB010000367.1:0-3453 GCA_964548485.1 uncultured Chryseobacterium sp.
ATCCTGGAGATCAGCCACCGCAGCAAGCCCTTCGAGGCCGTGATGGCCAAGGCCCAATCGCTCGTGAAGGAGCTGCTGGGCGCGCCCGAGCATTACCAGGTGGTCTTCCTCGGCGGCGGTGCCAGCCTGGGCTTCCACATGGTGCCGCTCAACTACATGAAGCCGGGCGGAAAGAGCGCCTACGCCAACACCGGCGAGTGGGCCACGCGCGCGATCAAGGAGAGCAAGCTGGTGGGCGAAACGCTCGTGGTGGCCAGCAGCGAGGACCAGAACTTCAACTACATCCCAAAAGGCTTCAGCATCCCGGCCGATGCCGACTACTTCCACCTCACCAGCAACAACACCATCTTCGGAACGCAGTGGAAGCAGTTCCCCAAGAGCCCGGTGCCGTTGGTGTGCGACATGAGCAGCGACATCTTCAGCCGCCCGGTGAACGTGGCCGACTTCGCCCTCATCTACGGCGGCGCGCAGAAGAACATGGGCCCGGCCGGCGCTACGGTGTACCTCTTCGACCCCGAGCGCACGGGCAACACCGGCCGCAAGCTGAGCCCCATGCTCGACCTGAAGAACCATGGCGCCAAGGAGAGCATGTACAACACGCCGCCGGTGTTCCCGGTGTACGTGAGCATGCTCACCCTGCAATGGATGAAGAAGATGGGCGGCGTGGCCGAGATGGAGCGCCGCAACAACGCCAAGGCCGGGCTGCTCTACGGCGCCATCGACCGCCTGCCGCCCTTCAAAGGCACCGCCGCCGTTGAGGACCGCAGCACGATGAACGCCACCTTCGTCCTGAGCGACGCCGCCCTGGAGCCCGCCTTCGACGCGCTGTGGAAGGAGGCCGGCATCAGTGGCCTGCGCGGGCACCGCAGCGTGGGCGGCTACCGGGCCAGCATGTACAACGCCTTGCCCATCGAGAGCGTGCAGGTGCTGGTGGATGTGATGGAGCATTTCGCACAGAAGCACGGATAGACACCAATCCTGGCCGATGGATTCGGCAGACCCCATGCGCGTACACGCCAACGACGGCATCTCGGCGACAGCCAAGGCAGCACTCGCCGATGAAGGCTTCACGGTGACCACCGACCATGTGCCGCAGGAGCAGCTGGCCGCCTACCTGAACCAGGAGAAGGTGGAGGTGCTGCTGGTGCGCAGCGCCACCAAGGTGCGCCGCGACCTGATCGACGCTTGCCCGGGCATCCGGCTCATCGGCCGCGGCGGCGTGGGGCTCGACAACATCGACGTGGCGCATGCGCGCAACCGGAACATCCCGGTGGTCAACACGCCCTCCAGCAGCAGCATCAGCGTGGCCGAGCTGGTGATCGCGCACCTATTCACGCTGATGCGCTCGCTGCACAAGTCCAACCGGCGCATGCCCGCCGAGGGCCGTTCGAAATTCAAGGAGCTGAAGAAGGAGTACGAGAAGGGCTTCGAGCTGCGCGGCAAGACCCTCGGCATCATCGGCTTCGGCCGCATCGGCCAATGGACCGCGCGCTATGCGCTGGGCTGCGGCATGCGGGTGATCTACACCGACAGCCATGCCACCGCCGATGCCATCGACCTCACCATCGGCGATACGCCGGTGCGCGTGCCGGTGAAGATGGTGCCCCTGGATGAGCTGCTGAAGCAGAGCGACTGCATCAGCCTGCACGTGCCCGCGCAGAAGGATGGGCGCGCGGTGCTGGGCAAGCGCGAGCTGGGCCTGGTGAAGCCCGGCGCGGTGATCGTGAACACCGCGCGCGGCGGCAGCATCGACGAGGATGAGCTGCTGGCCGCCATCAAGGATGGACGCGTGCGCGGTGCCGCGCTCGATGTGTTCGTGAATGAACCGGAGCCCCGCGAGGACCTCCTCGCCGAGCCCGCGCTGAGCCTGAGCCCGCACATCGGCGCGGCCACCGCCGAGGCGCAGGGCCGCGTGGGCGAAGAGCTGGTGGAGCGCATCGTGGCGTGGCGCAGCTCCACCGCCGTGAGTTGACCCGATGATCGAGCTGCGGCCCTTCCGCGCCTGGCGCCCGGCGCCCGAGAAGGCGCACCTGGTGGGCTCGCGCACCTACGTTTCCTACTCGGAGGAGGAGCTGGCCCAGCGGCTGGCCGGGAACCCGCACACCTTCCTGCACGTGCTGCGGCCCGATGAGGCCGTAGATGCGAAACTGCCGCGAGCCACCCGCTTCCACCGCGTGCGCATGGCCTTCAAGGGCTTCTGCGAACGGGGCACCATGCTGCGCGAAGAGGCTCCCGCGATCTACCTGTACGAGCAGGAGGCGCGCGGCAACACCACCCGCGGGATCATCTGCGGCGTGAGCACCAGCGCCTATCGCGAAGGGCTCATCAAGAAGCACGAGCAGACGCTCACCGCGCGCGAGAACCTCTTCGCCGAATACCTGCACAGCACCGGCATGAACGCCGAGCCCGTGCTCCTGGCCTCGCCCGACGGCTACGCCTGGGAAGCGCTGCTCGACCCCCTGCTCAACTCCAGGCCCGCCTATGCGTTCCGCACCAGCGATCTGGTGAGCCATCGCCTGTGGCCCATCACCGACCGCGCGTTGCACGCGAAGCTGCAGCAAGCCTTCGCCGCCATACCCTCCCTCTACATCGCCGACGGCCATCATCGCCTGGCATCGAGCGCCCGCCTGGCCGCCATGAACGGATGCGCCGATACGGATCCCGCCTGCTGGTGCCTGGCCTTCATCGTGCCGCGCAGGCAGCTCTACATCTACAACTTCGACCGCGCCTTCCACGGCCTAGGGCTGGGCGAGGCCGAGATCCTGAAACGCATCGCCGGCGCCGGCAGGCTGGAGCGATCGGATGCACCAGTGGCCGCCCCTGGCATCGTGGGCGTGCGCACGGCGGGTGGCTGGCACACGCTGCACCTGCCAACCCCGCCGCTCAGCGCGCCCACCGCGAGCCGCCTCGATGCCGCGCGGCTCAGCGAACTGGTGCTTGCTCCGCAGCTTGGCATCGGCGACCTGCGCACCGATCCGCGCGCACGGTTCGTGCCCGGGACGGAAGGCACCGCCGCGCTGGACCGCCTGGTCGAGGGCGGGCAGGCCGAAGTGGCTTTCCACCTGTACCCTGTGAGCTTCGGCGAGCTGAAGGCCGTGGCCGACGAGGAAGGAACCATGCCCCCGAAGAGCACCTACATCGAGCCGAAGCTCCGCAGCGGCATGGTGGTGTACTCCCTCGAAGAGGCGTAGCGCACCCGGCCGTTCCCGACGCAAGGCACCCTCCCGTGAGCGACCTTCGCCGCATGAGCGAGCTGTCGCCGCTGGCCAAACGCTGGTCTGACGTGAAGGCCGCCCTGCCGCCGCATGTGACCCTGGTAGCCGTGAGCAAGATGCGCTCGCCGGAGGAGATCAAGGCGCTTTACGACCTGGGGCAGCGCGATTTCGGGGAGAACTACGCGCAGGAGCTCCGCGCCAAGCAGCCCGTGCTGCCACAGGATATCCGCTGGCATTT
>CAZJTB010000368.1:0-3448 GCA_964548485.1 uncultured Chryseobacterium sp.
CGGCGGCATCGGCGCCATGGCCAAGGTGTAGGAATCGTCCGGTTCAATCCAGCACTCGCAATCATCAGGGCCGCCACCGCGCTCTGCACCAGCACCAGGGGGAAGCAGGTCGCTTTCCGCAATGGGCGTGATCGGCATGGCACCGGGAGCCAAGGTGCCCGCGAGCTTAGCGGCATCGTAGGCAGCCTCGCTCATGACCACAGGAGCTTGGGAAAAGGCACGCGCTGCGATCAGGAAAACGGCTAATGCAAGAAATCGGGTCTGCGCAATCATCGGGTCAAGGATTTCGTCATCGCCCTCCAGCGAAAGGCCGCCAAACTTACGCAGCGCATCCGGCTGATTATCAATTGGTGCTGCCGCGGTTCAGCCACACCACTTTGCCATCGGCCACAACACGGCCCCCCAAGGTGATGGCCTCCACGGCCACGAGGTACATGCCATCCTCGCAGCCCGCGCCTGTCCATGGCTCGGCAAGGTTCGAGCTGCTGAACACCAGCTGGTTGGTCTTCATGGAATACACCCTCACCAAGGTGCTGGAGAAGGCCGTGCCGCTGCGCGGTACAATCTGGTACGTGTCGTTGAAGCCATCGCCGTTCGGCGTAAAGGCATTGGGGAGGAACAGCTCGGGTTCGGCGCTTGCCGGTGCTTGGGGCGCACCGGGATAGGTGGCCTGCGGGTCAGCTTGGGGCTCGGGCTTCCTCACCGGTTGCTCATCCGGCTTCGCAAGCGCCTCTTGGATGGCCCTTTCGGTGATCTGCTCGATGATGCCCTCCACAATCGCCGGCTCTTCCGCCATGGCATCGCCCTGCACGGGATTCTCTACAATGGGTTCGGTCTCTTTCAGGCGCTCCGGATTGGAGGTCGGGGTTGCGTTCAGCCGCTTGCTGCGGGGCGCGGGCACGCCCGATACCGGGGAATTGGTTTCTGCTTCGGTCAGAGGCGTGGACCCTGCGGGTTCCACGGCAGCCTGCGGCTCAGCAGTCATTTCCATCGCTTGGGCTGCCACGGGCTTCTCGGCATTGCTGGGCGCGCTTGGCCACAGCAGGGCAGTGGTGATGGCCACGGCGGCAACCCCCGCCGCGCCTGCCGCCCACCAGCCCCAATGGCTGGAGATTCCGGAGGTGATGCCGGCTGGCTGGTGCAGTTGCTGATTGATGCTGTCCCACACGGAGGCATCCACTTCGGCCTCATGCGCTTGGAACCGCTCGCGGAACAGGTCGTTCACCGGGTCCTGCGCCGGGCCGGAAGCGATCACGCGCGCCTCGATCACCTGCCACAGGGCGGGGTCAACCGGGGCCTCGTGGCCCTGGAAGCGCTCGCGGAACAGGTCGGTCAGGCTATTCTTCATGGTCGTGCGCGAATGGCGCCGCTGCCTCCTTGGGCAGCAGCTTGCGCAGGTAGGCCCGCGCTTTCATGAACTGCGATTTCGAGGTGTTCTCCGAGATGCCCAACTGCTCGGCGATCTCCTTGTGGGCGTAGCCCTCAATGGCGAAGAGGTTGAAGACGGTGCGGTAGCCGGTGGGCAGCGCCTGGATGAGTTCCATCAGCTCGTCGGTGCTCATGGTGGTAAGCGCCGTTTCGTCGCCTTGGTGCAGGTGCTCGGCCTCGGTCAGGTCCACACTGTGGTCATACGGTTTGTTCCGCCGGATATGGTCCAGGGCCGTATTCACCATGGTGCGCGCGATCCAGCCGCCCAGCGGGCCATCGCCCCGGAAGTGATCCATCTTCTGGAACACCTTCACGAAGCCGTCCTGCAGCATGTCCTGGGCCTGTTCACGGTTGCCTGCGTAACGCATGCAAATGCTCATCATCTTCCGGGCATAGGCCTTATACAGGGCCTTCTGCGCAATCGGGTCGCCATTGATGCACCCGGAAACGAGTTGTTCATCCGTCATGGCGGTCCGTGTTCAATGATGCGGAACTGGCCGCACAAGTTGCCTGATGGCGGCGGCTGGCTGGGTGCCTCCAAGGGCGCGGAGCCCTTAGCGAATCAGGGTCACGGACCCGGACAACTCCAGTTTTTCCTGTGAATCGACAGGCCAAGCCTCTAATTGCCAGACATATACCCCTAACGGCATGGCGGCTCCACCGGTGCCGATCGTACCATCCCAACCATCGTCCGAAGTGGTGTTGAAGAGTTGGCGGCCCCACCGGTCGAACACCCGGAAACGGCTGAGGCCCAATTCCATGCCTACGAGATAGGGGAAGAACTTATCGTTAAGGCCATCGCCGTCGGGCGTGAAAGCGGTTGCCACTAACAGGCCAATGGGCTTCATGGGCAGCTCGGGCAAAGCCCCAAGCTCAACCAACTGTTCATTGCTGCCTGGACCAGCAACGGAACCGACGCCAAGCACGGGACGGTCGGCCTCCATCTGAATCAAGCTCGGATGAGCGTCGTTGCCATTCTGAGCCAACGCGCTGAGGGCGAAGCACAGAGTCGAAAGAGCTGCGGTTCGGGAGAGGGTATGATGGCGCATGCGTGATGAGGTGTGATCGGCCTTCATAAGGATGGCCTAGAGGTGCAATGGTTGCCTGCTTGCGACTTGAAGCCACCCAAAGTAAGGCCTTACCTGCACAGCGCAAGCCATTGGGGTACATTCGCGCGCCCTAACAACGCCCCTTCCGGCCGGATTCATGGAACACATCCGCAATTTCTGCATCATCGCCCACATCGACCACGGCAAGAGCACCCTGGCCGATCGCCTCTTGCAGATGACCGGCACCATCGCCGATCGCGACATGCAGGCCCAGGCCCTGGACGACATGGACCTGGAGCGCGAGCGGGGCATCACCATCAAGAGCAAGGCGATCCAGATGGACTACTCCCTCAACGGGAAGAAGTACATCCTGAACCTGATCGACACGCCCGGCCACGTGGACTTCAGCTACGAGGTGAGCCGCAGCATCGCCGCCTGCGAGGGCGCCCTGCTCATCGTGGACGCCACCCAGGGCATCCAGGCGCAGACCATCAGCAACCTCTACCTGGCGCTGGAGCACGACCTGGAGATAATCCCCATCCTGAACAAGATGGACCTGCCCTCGGCGAACCCCGAGGAGGTGAAGGACCAGATCGTGGACCTGCTGGGCTGCCGCCGCGAGGAGATCATGGCCGCCAGCGGCAAGACCGGCCTGGGCGTGGACAAGGTGCTGGAGGAGATCGTGCACCGCATCCCGCCGCCCAAAGGCGATCCCGCCGCTCCGCTGCAAGCGCTCATCTTCGACAGCGTATTCAACTCCTTCCGCGGCATCATCGCCTACTTCCGCGTGATGAACGGCACCATCCGCAAGGGCGACCGTGTGAAGTTCTTCAACACCGGCGTGGAGTACAACGCCGATGAGGTGGGCATCCTCAAGATGGACATCAGCCCCCGCCCCGAGGTGAGGGCCGGCGACGTGGGCTACATCATCAGCGGCATCAAGACCGCCAGCGAGGTGAAGGTGGGCGACA
>CAZJTB010000369.1:0-3418 GCA_964548485.1 uncultured Chryseobacterium sp.
GCTGGGCATCGGCTACCTGCCGCAGGAGGCCAGCGTGTTCCGCAAGCTCAGCGTGGAGGACAACATCAGGGCCATCCTGGAGATGACCGGCAAGCCCCGCTCGGAGCAGGCCCGCAAGCTGGAGACCCTGCTCGACGAGTTCAGCCTGCAGCACGTGCGCAAGAGCATGGGCGATGTACTCAGCGGCGGTGAGCGGCGGCGCACGGAGATCGCGCGCGCCCTGGCCACCGAGCCGCGCTTCATCCTGCTCGATGAGCCCTTCGCCGGTGTGGACCCCATCGCCGTGGAGGACATCCAGGGCATCGTGAGCAAGCTGAAGGACAAGAACATCGGCGTGCTCATCACCGACCACAACGTGCAGGAGACGCTGAGCATCACGGACCGGGCCTACCTGCTCTACGAGGGCCGCATCCTGAAGCAGGGCACGGCCGAGGAACTGGCCAGCGATGCCGAGGTGCGCGAGAAGTACCTAGGCCGGAACTTCGAGCTGCGGCGCAAGCGCTTCTGATCGCGGGCGCGCCAGCAATAGAGCGGCAGAAAGGACCAGCGCCAGCGCGAGGAACTCGTGCCACAGGTTGTCGCCAGGCACATTGGATGAGAGCACGAACGCGCGCCGGACCGCGAGGTAGGCGGCCGCTGAGCCGATGGTGAGCAGCGCCAGTATCCGCGGCTTGAGGCAGCGCTTCAGCAACACACGCCAACCGCCGAAAGCAGCCGCTACATCAGCGAGCGCTTTGCCGAGCAGGGGCCACGCGATGAGCAACGGCAGCGCGAACACCCGGGCCTCGCGGGCCTTGGCGGCCCATAGCACCGCTGCGGTGTTCAGCGCCAGCGCGATCCAGAAGGCACGGGTGAGGCCTGGCGATGCTCCGCGCCGTCCGGAGCGCCAGAGCAGGAGCGCGGGGAAGAGCAAGGTCATGAGCAGATAGCCCACGGTTTCGCCGGCCATGGCCGCGTTGCTGAAGTTGAAGCCGATGGTGCCCAGGCGGGCAAGCGCATCGCCCGCTGAGGAAGATGCGATGCCCGCCGCCGGCAGGAAGGCGAGCAGGAAGGCCGCGAACAGCACTGGCGGCGCGATCATCAGCACCCAGCGCGCCGCGGGGGAATGGCGCGGAACGGCTGCGAGCGCGGGCAGCAGGAGAAGGCTGGTCTCATGCGCGATGATGGAGATGGCCATGCACAGCGCAGCGGCGAGCGCGTGGCCGCGCCATGCGGCGAGCAGCGCCAGGAGGAAGGCAGCGTACTGCAACGGCTCGTCGTAGGTGTACATGGGCTCGAACCAGGCGCAGAGCACCGTGGGCGAGAGGTGGAATGCGGCCTGCGCGACGAGGGCCTGCGGTTGGCTCGACCCGAGCGCGCGCGCGAGCGCATGAACGAGCATCCCTGCCGCGAGGAAAAGGCTGAAGCCCCACAGGATGAATGCTGCCTTCGCCCCAAGCCCGCTGGCAGCGATGGCATCAACGCACCACGTGGTGAGCGGACGACGCCGGAACGACATGTCGCTGCCCGAGCGGTGCAGGTCGATCACCTCTACGAGGTAATCCTGCGCAAGCGGCTGCTTGTCCCAGGCCACCGGCCCACGGTTGAGCATCGTTACCCAGATGGGCGCGAAGTGGAGGCCGAGCGAGAGCGCCGTGAGCGCCAGGCCGAGGAGGAGGCTGCGGTTCATGAGGGTTGGTGGTTGCTGCCAACGCGCGAGCCCATGCCACAGGTTGAGGGTTGCAGGTTGCGCCCCAAGCCGCTGCGGCATCAACCTTCAACTCCCAACCTCCATTACCTCGAACGTGTATTTCTCCATGATCTGATTGGCGAGCAGCTTCTTGCAGGCCTCGTCCACCTTGCCCTCGGCGGTCTTCTTGTCAGCGGCTTCGACCAGCAGGGTGATGTGCTTGCCGATGCGGACGCCGGTGATCTCCGGCAGGCCCAAGTTGCCCATGGCCCCGGTAACGGCCTTGCCTTGGGGGTCCAGCAGGTTGTCGTGGGGCATCACATCGATGGAGGCGCGGAACTTCTTCATGGTGCAAAGCAAGCTAACCGCGACGACGCGACGGCAACACGGCGAATAACCTTCGCGTTGCGCATCCGCTGCGTCGTAGCGTCGTTGCGGTTCAACCTAGGCGGGTTGTTTCGGGAAGAGCCTGCCCCAGAGCGGGCTGAGCAGGTAAACGATCAGGATCAAAGGAACGGCGAGGATGCCATACAGCAGCACCAGCACTGCTCCAATGCCCTGCAGCAGGTAGATGACCTCGTTGCCCTTCCACCGGATGTGCTTGAACTTGAGGGAGGGGAGGGGGATGGAAAAGAGCATGAGGGAGCCGAGCAACACCGCGAGGACCAGCTTCTGAATCGGATCGCCCATGAATTCGCCGATGCGGCTCGTCATTTCATTCGCGCCGGGGCCGTATCCCACGCCGATTCCCCATGAAATGCTGCCGAAGGAGGCCCACAGCAATGCGTTCGCCGGAGTGGCCAGGCCGAGGAAGCCGGTGGTCTGGCGTGTGTCGGTGTTGAAGCGGGCCAGGCGCCACATGGAGGCGATCGCGATGACCGTGGCGCATGCCGCCGATGCCCAAAGCGGTTCGCCGAACAGGTCTCCGGGTCTGACTGAAGGCTGCCCGAATTCGCGATGCGCGTCAATCGCGAATTGCAGGGCTTTCCATGGGACGATGGCCGAGATGAACCCCGGTGCTACTCCGAAGGTCACCATGTCCGCCAGGCTGTCCAGTTGTTTTCCCAATTCACTGCCCCCGCCGAGCGCCCTGGCCGCCAGCCCATCGAGCACATCGAAGGCCGCGCCCGCGAACACCAGCCAACACGCCAGTGTTAATTGTCCTTGAGAGGCTGCGAGGATGCTGGCGACGCCGCAGGATAGGTTCGCCGTGGTGAGCAGGTCGGGAAGGCGAGGGAACCGCATGTCGAACCGGGCCGAAGGTGGGATATTTTCGGCGCAATGATCCAGGCCACCGCCCGTTGAGCACTGCGTCAATACCAAGCCGATGAAGACCGTGACGATGAAGGGGATGCGCAGCGCGATCCTGACACTGGCCGTGGCCCTGATGGCCACTGGCGCGCGCGCGCAGACCGATGCGCCCAAGTACAGCAACGAGTTCCTAGCCATCGGCGTGGGGGCGCGGGCCTTGGGCATGGGCAATGCCTTCACCGCCGCGGTGAACGATGTGACCAGCGGCTATTGGAATCCGGCCGGGCTCCTGGGCGTTCGCGGCGACCTGCAGGTGGGCGCCATGCACAGCGAGTACTTCGCCGGCATCGCCAAGTACGATTACGTGGGCCTCGCCAAGCCCATCGACTCCACCAGCGCCATCGGATTCTCCTTCGTCCGCTTCGGGGTGGACAACATCCCCAACACCATCGACCTGATCGACCCCACCGGCAATGTGGATTACAACCGCATCACCAC
>CAZJTB010000370.1:0-3415 GCA_964548485.1 uncultured Chryseobacterium sp.
TGCCCGCCCAGTTGTTGAAGCGGAAGTGGCAGGCGCGGGTGGCGCTGGCGGCCAGTCCGTTGGCGGTGCTGTGGTACTGGATGCGCTTGAAGCTGTATCCACCGTTGGGGTTGTACCACCACATCTGGTAGCCGCTGGTGTTGTTGGTCACGTTGTACTGGGCGGTAACGGCGGGGTTGCCGTTGGCCACCACGTACTCGTTGTTGCAGGGGGTGAGCCTCCAATCCATGCGGTCGCAGCTGGTGAAGATCAGGCGGTCGGTGCCGATGGGCAGGCAGAAGCCCTCGCCGGCGGCGATCTGGCTGGTGCTGCCGGTGGTGAATCCGCCGCGGCCGAAGGCATCGCGCAGGTTGTCGATCAGGCGCTCGGCGCTGTTGATCTTCAGGAGGTAGCCGCCATCGGTGATGCCATCGCCCATGTCATCGGTCACCACCAGGTAGAAGCAGCCGTTGGGCAGGCAGGTGGCCAGGCTGTACTGCGGGCTGGCCGGGTACACGCCGCCGCCGCTCTGCACCAGGATGTTGGTGCCCTGCTGGCGCAGCTCCCAGCCGATGTCGCTGGTGCCATCGGGCTGGAAGATGATGTCCAGGTCGGTGGTGCAGGGGGTGCCGGCGCATGCGCAGCCGGGACCGGCGCCGAGCACATCGAGCACGGTCAGGGGGTTGCCATCGTCGCAGGCATCACCCGGGTTGCCGCCGGCCACGGTGGGGCACACGTCGCAGGCATCGCCCGCGCCGTCGCCATCGCCATCGGCCTGGCCGGGGTTGGCCACGCTCGGGCAGTTGTCGTCACCGTCGCATACACCATCGCCATCAGCATCGGGGGCGAGCGAGCCGGCGAGCGTGCCCAGCACCGTAACAGAGCGCCGCGCATTGGTTGTGGTATTGGCTCCGCCGGGCCAGATGCCATCCGCGTCGGTGATTGCCCCCACGAAGTTGTTCTGCGCATCGCGCAGCTCGATCCGCCGCACGCCGTTGGGGTTGTTCGCGCCGATGGGTATCACCAGCGCGTAATCGCCGATGTTGCTCGCAACGGTCTGCGCGAGGATCGCCTGAACGCTGGCCGGGTGGTTCGCCGTATTCGCCACGGTGTGGGTCGGGATGGCCTGGCGCGTCATGTGCGCACTGAGCGGGGCGCCGGTGCCCGCCACGTTGTTGAAGGCAAGCACATAGCGGCCACCGATGCACAGCGGGCCGCTGCCAATCAGATATGCGCCATCATCCGTGGTCGCGCCGGTGAGCGCGGTGGGCGCGATGTCGAGCGTGGTGAAGGAGCCCGTGGTCACGAAGTCCGGGTTAGCGCCGAAGCCCAAGGCCTGCTTGGCGTACTTGATGCGCAGGTTGTGCACCTGGCCGCCTCCGAAGCGGCTGGTGTTGCCCGTGGCCTCCATGTACACCCAAACCGGTCCGCTGCTGCCATTGGCATCGGTGGTGAAGGCGTTGTTGATCACGCTTCCGCTGAATCCAGTGCCGTTCCACACGTTGCCGGCGCCGAGCACGGTGGCCGCTTCCGACGTGAGGCCCATGCCCAGTTCGAGCTTGTAGGTCTGGTTGGGCTCCAGGTTGTCGAAGCGCAGGCAGGCGGTGAGCGGCGAGCGGTTGGTGTTGCTCGTGCCGGTGGTCTTGCTGCCCATGAATTGAGGCATCACAAGCTCCACCAGGGCTGGCACGGCGGTGATGGTGATCATGGGGCTTGCGCCATCGTTCAGGCCGGTGGCTTCCGCTTTCAGGATGTAAGCGCCCGGGGTGTCGAAGCTGATGCCGCTGAAGGTGGCGGTGCCGCTGACGGCGGTCTGGGTGAGGGCGCCCACGAGGTTGCCGGGACCGCTCAGCACGCTGATGGTGATCGCGCCGGTGAATTCGGTGGCCACGGTGAGGTCGGCGCGCATGGCCGATACGGAGAATGTGCCCACCGCCACGTTCACGATGCCGCTGCCCGGCAGGCTGAAGAAGCTGAGGTCCTGCGCCGCGCCCAGTACATCGAAGGGGCCCGAGAGGCCGCTGGTGAGCACATCGCCGCTGGTGCGCACGGCTTCCACTTCAACACCGGTCTCGGGCAGGTCGTAGGTGATGCCCGTTATGGTGATGGTGTTGGTGCCGGCGAGGATGGTGCCGGTGAGCGTGCCGCCCAAGCTGCCGGAGCCGGTTACCAGCTGGATGCTCACGCCGGTGTTCGCGCTCACATCCTGCGGGGTGTTGGTATTGTCCTGCGCCTGCACCGTGATGCTGAACGGCGCGTTCTCGATCACGTTGCCGCCGCCATTGATGCTGGTGATCACCAATTTGGTGGGGAGCGTGGCCGCGAGGGTGGCGAAGCTGTTCGGGTTGTTGGTGGCGGTGGCGGTGTTGAACAGCGTGGACACGCCGGTGCCGTTGTAGCCGTAGGCGCGCACCCAGTAGGTGGTGCTCGGGCTCAGGCCGCTCACGTTCACGGTGTTGCCCGCGCCGCGGTAGATCACCTGCTCGCCGCTGCCGCTGTAAACCGGGTTGTCTGCGGGCTCGGTGCCATCAGCGGGGGCCGTGAAGCTGTTCACGGTGTTGATCTTCACCACGTGGCCGGTGCCGTTACCGTTGGTCCAGCTCACGGTGGCGCTGTTGGTGAGGATGCTCGAGGCCGTGAGCTGCGAATCCTGGATGGTGGGCGCTGCCAGGCTGCTGCCCGGGGCCAGGGCGAGGCCGCGGAAGATCTTGTCCGTACCGGCAGTGGCCAGCACGGTGGCCGCATCGCCGCTGCTGGCACCGGTATCCACGATGCGGATCAGGCGGTTGCTCGTCGCCTCGTTCGTGGTGGCGTACACCACGGGGTTGCTGCCGCTGAAGTCCACGTAAAGGCCGCGTGCGCCAGCGGTGCTGAGGCTGCCGCAGCGCAGGGTGTATTGCCACACCCAGGCGGAGCCGCTCCAGTTGTAGCGCTGGATGCCGCCGCCGGTCGATGAGGCCGCGTACGTCGCATCAACGGCCACGTAGGCGATGGTCTCGCCCGCATTCACCGCGAAGCCGTAAGGGTTGTTCACGCCCAGGTAGAGCGTTGCCGTGCTCGATGTGGTGGGCAGGCCGCTGAAACGGTAGATGCCCTGCGTGCCCGCTCCCGTAGAGTAGTAGAGGTTGCCGCCGATGATGGAGACATTGCGCGTGTTCACCGTGTTGATCACGGTGCCTGAAGTGGCGCTCTCATTGGCCACGTACACGATACCCGGCTGCCCGCTGGCCCAGAACGCGGTGCCGTCGCTGCAGAGGCCGCGGTAGTTGTTGCCGCTGAGCATGTTGATGGAGGTGGGCGTGGAGACCACCCCGGTCGCGGTGACCTTGCCGATGGTGCGCCCGTTGGTGGCGGCGCTTGAGCTGGAGATGCTCGCCGTGCCGATGGCCGCGTTGTAGCCTGGCACGCACAGGAAGGCCCCATCGGCGCTGCGCGA
>CAZJTB010000371.1:0-3408 GCA_964548485.1 uncultured Chryseobacterium sp.
CTTCGATTGAACTTTTGTGCTAAAAATCCCCGCCTTCGGCAATACCCAAACCGTTGAACGCCATTGCGCGCAGAGCCGCGCAACAGCGTCCAACGTCGAATGACCGCCGCCATTAGGGAGCACGCACCCGCAGGCTTGCATATTCCCCCACGGGGGCGCACCTTTGACTCCGCCGTGGCCACCAGGCCTTGGCTACAAGCGGATGAGCACCAAGAAGGAGAGCATCGAATGGGTGGCGGTGGAGGAGATCGTGCTGGGCACCAACCCGCGCACCGTGAAGCCGAGCAAGGACCGTGTGGCCGAGTATGCGCGCAGCATCGCGCTATACGGCATCCTGGTGCCCCTGATCGCCGAGAAGAAGGCCGACGGCTACCACCTGCAGGCCGGCTACACGCGCCTGGCCGCGCTGGCCGCCCTGAAGGCTGACAAGGCGCTGCTGGCGCTGGCCAAGCTCAACAACGTGGAGGTGGACCGGGTGCCGGTGCGCATCTACCAAGGCGATGAGAAGGGACGGCTGATGCTTCCGATCATCGAGAACAACTTCCACGATGTGATGAACGAGGTGGACGTGGCCACCCAGGTGAAGCAGCTGCTGTTGGCCGGTGAGGAGGCCAAGACCTTGGAGGACTTCTTCGGCAAGCCGCGCTTCACCCTGCTGCTGAGCGTGCTGGCGCTGCCGCCCGAGGTGCAGGAACTGATCAAGGCCGACCGCATCAAGGCCAGCACCGCCGTGAAGTTCGCCAAGGAGATCCCCGAGCCCGCCAAGCTGCTGAAGGCGCTGAACAAGGCCACCGACAAAGTGGAGGAGCTGTACCGGAGCGGCAAGCGCAAGAACAAGCGCATCACCGAAGGCGTGCTGAAGGGCCGGCAGACCCCGATGAAAGTGGTGAACGATGTGGCCGCCGAGCTGAGGCGCACCAAATTGGAGGGCAGCGAGCTGCTGCTGAGCTTCCTGCACGGCCTGCAGAGCGGCATGGACAGCGCAAGCCTGCTGGAGGCACTGGCCGAGGGAACGGTCATCCCCGCCCCGCCGGTGAAGAAGCGCGGGCGCAAGAAGAAGGCGGCCTAAGGGCTTCAGCCCTTGTTCAGATCGATCAGCCCCGGGGGCGTGCGCACCAGCAGGCTGTTCTCTTCGGGGTCCACGCCCAGGATCATGTCGTCGGTGATGGGGATGAGCACTTCCTCCTCCCCCTTGAGCACCACGAGCAGCGGGTTCCTCGTGGTACCGTCGATGGCGGTGACGATGCCCAGCTCGCCGTGCAGCTCGTCGCGAACGAGCATATCGATGAACTCCTCGGGTTCCCAGCTCTCGTCGCTGCCATCGGCCAGCAGCCCGGGCGGCGCGTAGAGGTCGCGGCCCACGATGATCTGGGCGCTCTGCGGGTCGTTGAAATCGTCGAACTTCACGAGCGTCTCGCTCCCCTTCTCATGCAGGCGGCTGAAGGAGAAGGGCACTTTCTGCCCCTCGATGTCCACGAAGAAGGAGCCAGCATGAACAAGCTCGTCCAGGTCAATGTCATCGAGGTGCAGCGTGAGCTCGCCCTGATGCCCCCATGGCTTGCCGATGCGGCCGATGCGGTGCAGGCTATCGAGGTCCATGGGGTGAAGGTATAAGCGCGTCTGCTATTGGGTTGCGGCCGTGACCTTGCCGCCCGGCGTGCGGTGCCCGCCAGGATAGAAGGCACCCAGGTTGATGCGCGAGCGGCGCACGAACGTGTCCAGCGTATCGCCATCGTGCAGCGCGCGCAACACGAGTTCGGCCGTGGCCCCGGCATCGTTCCCGGCGCGGTGGTGCTTGAGCGGGATACGGTGGTGCGCGCACATGGCGCTGAGGCCGTAAGATGAATGCCCCGGCCATACACGGCGCGCCATGCTCACGCTGCAGAAGTAGCGGAAGCTCGGGTGCGCGATGCGCTGCGATGCAAGCGTGGCCTTCAGCACGTTCATGTCGAATGCGGCATTGTGGGCCACCACGGTGGCGCCGAGCAGCAGCTCCTGCACCTCGGGCCAGACCTCGTGCCATCGCGGCGACTGCTCCACATCCTTGGGGCGGATGCCATGGACGGCCACGTTCCACGGGCTGAAGTGCGGCCATTGCCGCGGCTTGATGAGCCAGTTGCGCACCTCGCGCACCACGCCTCCGCGCACGATGGCGATGCCCAGCTCGCAGGGGCTGTCGGCCGCGGCGGTGGCGGTCTCGAAATCGAGCGCGAGGAAGTCCATGGGCAGCGAATGTAGCCGGGCGCCGAGCACGTCGGAGGCGTGGCCATTCGCCATTACGTGGCGATATTTTCGCCACGGCGTGGCGATTTTCCACCGATCGGGCTACATTCGCGGAATGCTCCAGGGAAAAGCGCATCCTCATGAAGGCCAGGAACCTCAGGCATTACGTTGACATCGCGATGAAGGACACCCCGGTGGTGCTGGTGAATGGCGCGCGCCAGACCGGCAAGACCACCTTGGTGAAGGACATCGCGGCGCGGAAGAAGGCGAGCTACGTGACCCTCGACGACCATGCCGACCTCGATGCTGCGTTGAACGACCCGGCGGGCTTCATCGCGGGCTTGGGCCCCCATGCGGTGATCGACGAGGTGCAGAATGCGCCGAACATCTTCCGCGCCATCAAGGCCTCGGTTGACCGCGACCGGCGGCCGGGGCGCTTCCTGCTGACGGGCAGCGCGAACGTGCTCGTGCTGCCCAAGCTGGGCGACTCGCTGGCGGGCCGCATGGAGATCATCACCCTGCACCCGATGGCGCAGGACGAGCTGATCGGGCGCAAGAGCGGCTTCATCGATGCGGTCTTCGGCAAGCGATTGCCGCTGATGACGCCTGCGCATCATGACCGCATGAAGCTGGCGCGCAAGGTGTTCGCTGGCGGCTACCCGGAGGTGATGGGCCGTGCGGACAGCGCGCGCCGCAACGCCTGGTTCAAGGCCTACGTCACCGGGATCCTGCAGCGCGATGTGCGCGACATCAGCAACATCGCCGACCTTACTGCGATGCCGAAGCTGTTGGCGCAACTGGCTTTGCGCAGCAGTGGCCTCATGAACCTCGCCGACATCAGCCGAGGCATCGATGCGCCGCACAGCACCCTGCGCCGCTACCTCGCGCTGCTGGAGGCCACCTTCCTTCATGTGCCGCTGCGCCCTTGGACGGCCAACCGGAGCAATCGGCTGGTGAAGGCCGAGAAGATCCACCTCTCGGACAGCGGCTTCGCAGCGCACCTGTGCGGCATCAACTCGGCTAGCGACCTTGCGAAGAGCGATCGTTTCGGCAACCTGCTGGAGACCTTCGTGGTGAACGAGCTGCGCAAGATGGCTGGCTGGAGCAGGACCTCTGTTGAAGCCTACCACTTCCGCAACGAGAAAGCGCGGGAGGTGGATGCGGTGCTGGAGGACGGCGCTGGCC
>CAZJTB010000372.1:0-3396 GCA_964548485.1 uncultured Chryseobacterium sp.
GATGCCATGGTGGCCATGGTGAAGAACAACCTGCTGAACATCCTCGGATCGGCGCACCTGGACGATGATGGCTTCCAGGCGCTCTCGCCCATGCCCGACGAGCACATCTACGGCACGCACACCTACTACAAGGGCGCGGCCGTTCTGCACAACCTGCGCGGCTACCTGGGCGATGAGGCCTTCCGGCAGGCCATGCGCCAGGTGCAGGTGCAATACGGCAACCGCGACCTCACCGCCGCGGAGTTCCGCGATGCCCTGGAGGATGTCAGCGGCCAGGACCTGCACCCCTTCTTCGACGACTGGGTGTTCAGCCCCGGTTACGCCGCATTCGAGGTGCGCTCATTCGAGGCGGTGGAAGGCGATGCCTCGTGGCTCGTTGACCTGCGGATCGGTCAGAAGCTCTACGGAACCACCAGCCTCCATCAGTCGGTGCCCATCGACCTCACCTTGATCGGCAGCGGGGGCCAGGCGCATGAGCAGCGCATCACGGTGGGCGGCGCGCTCACCGAGCTGGAGGTGAGCTGCCCGTTCGAGCCGGTGATGGCCGTGCTCAACAGGTACCAGCGCCTCAACCAGTCGCGCATGGACCACGAGATCACCGTTGTGCCGGGCGAGAGCTTCAGCAATGTGCTGCCCTACGCGGACTTCAGGCTCTTCGCCGACAACTTGGTCGATACCACCCTGGTGCGCGTTGAGCACATGTGGTCGGGCGCCGATCAGGAGCCGCTGGGCTTCGGCATCACGCAGGTGAGCGGCACGCATTACTGGAGCGTGGACGGCCTCTGGCCGGAAGGCACGGTGCTGCGCGGCCGCCTCTTCTACCAGGGCAGCACGCCCACCCAGCTCGATCACGCGCTCATCGCCGGCAACGAGGCGGGCCTCGTGGTGGTGCATCGCCGATCGGCGGATGAAGCCTGGCAGGTGTATGCTGATCAGGTGATCAACGCCGGCTCGCTGACCAATGGCACCGGCACCATCACCATGAACAACCTGCAGAAGGGCCAGTATGCCTTCGCCAAGATGAATGGCGCGATCGGCATCGCGGAGCGCGGCGCCGATGCCTTCGAGGTGTTCCCGGTGCCGGCGGTGGACCGCATCACCATCGGCCTGAAGGAACCCGCCAGGTCCACCATCGTCGTGGAGGTGCTGGCCGCCGATGGCCGCGCCCTCCTGAGCCGCACCGCCGCGAAAGGCACCCAGCGGATCGACCTGGAGCTGGCCGACCGGCCTGCGGGCGCCTGCAACGTGCGCATCATGCAGGCCGATGGCCGGCTGATCGGCACGCGCCCCATCATCCTGGCGCGCTGAGCAAGGTGCACTCCTTCAATGCCATCGGGCGGAGGAAGCCCTTGTATCCGGTGGGCCATGGCCTGGCGCGCTACCTCGAGGGCAGCGGTCGGAAGGTGAGCGCACCCGTGGCCTACGAGGAGCTCTTGCGCCACGATGGCCGCATGCCGCATCGCGATGCCGACGGCAAGGAGACGCTCTGGAGCGCGGTGCTTTTCAAGCCGGGCGATCAGGAGGAGCTCTTCCCCAGGCTGGTGGAGTCCTACCAGCTTCTGGTTGGCGGGGGCTCGCTCATCGGTCACCTGCAGGTGGCCGGCATCGATCTGTGCCCCTATGGCAACTCGCAGCCTTTCCGCGTGAAGATCATCAACCGCCTCAACGACAACCACGACTACTACTACATCAAGCGCACAGACGCCAGCCGCATCTTCGGGCTGGAGCTGGAGCATCTGCTCTCGCCCTACCGGATGAACTACCATGTGGATGGCGGCACCCTGCTGGAGGAGCACATCATCGGCGTGCCGGGCGATTCCTTCATCGCTCGGCCCGAGCGGTACGGCGGCGAGGTGAACGCCGTGCGGCTTTGCAAGGAGTTCGTCAAGTTCAACGAGCGCTGCTTCGTGCGCCTGCTGGGCGACATGCGCGCCTACAACTTCGTGGTGGATGTGATCCATGACCTGGACCAGGTGCAGTACCGCCTGCGCGCCATCGACCTGGACCAGCAGAGTCACGAGGGGCGCCTGCGCATCTACCTGCCGCAATTCTACAAGGAGAACCTGGCCTATGTGCAGCTGGCGCAACGGGTCATAGGCCCGGAGCCGGCTCGCCAGTACCGCGAGGAGGAGCGCACCCTCATGGGCCGGAGGCTGCGTCTGGCGAGCGAGTCCATCGACCGGTTGCTCGAGGCCATGAGCATCGATGTGATCGCGCCGCCGGAGAACGCGCGGCAGCTGGCCCATGAGCTCGCCGCCCATCATGGCGATGCGGGCTTCATGGCTTGCCGCAGCATCGGCGAGGTGCTGCGCAGGCAGTTGCACGCCTGCCTCATGGCCTGATCAGAGCCAGGGCGGGTGTAACCATCGCCGCCACTTCGCGTTGGAGCGCCCCGGGCATCCTTCAGGATGTCGCGAAAAAGACCCAGCATGCGGCTAACCTCACTCTCCCTTGTGGCGATCTGCGCCCTGCCCGCCTTGGCGCAGCTGCCGCAGCGCATCGAGTACCGATGGCTCAACCAGCCCTGCGAGGAGATGCTCCATTGCAGCACAGGCTGCTCGGCGTGCAACCTGCCGGCCAGCACCAGCGGCACTTTCTTCGGCACCAACGCGGCCTTCATCGGGGTGGAGCTGTGCCCCCTGCCGCTCTCCAGCGGCGATAACGGGGTGTTCACCATCGGGTGGGACCTGCAGCCGGGCAATTCGAAATCGCTGATCCTCTCCGGCATCGCCATCACCCCGATGCGCATCGATTCCATCCGCTTCCGCCACTACCGCACCAGCACCGGCCCCGACCGCCTGAAGGTGTCCTACACAAGCAATGTGGCCATGGCCGCTGATGAGGTCCTCGACATCGAGTCGCCCGTTGAGCTAGGCGAGGAGCACATCACGGATCTGGGCTGCGTGGCGCCCCCCGCCGGCAATCCGATGGGCGCGTTCCAGCTTCGCTTCACACCCTACGGCAGCACCGATGGCGCGTGGGTCATCGACGAGGTGGTCATCGTGGGAACGCCCTGTGAGGCCTCCACGGTGGGCATCGGCGAGCTCACCACCTACCGCACCGACAAAGGCGGACCCTGGTTCGACCTGCTGGGCCGCCCCATGGCCGAGCAGCCGGGCCGCGGTGTTTACATCGCGCAAGGCAGGCGGATCCGCGTGGTGGAATAACGTTGATGGGCATCGCTCGGAAAGCGCTCCGCGAGGGGCGCTTCCGCGTTTCAGGCCCGTGCGCGCGGGTGGAAGCGCATGATGCTGCTGCGCAGGTACTCGCGGTTCAGCTCGGCGATCACCCGCACCGGGATCTCCTTCGGGCACACCGCCTCGCACTCGTACTGGTTGGTGCAGTTGCCGAACCCCTCCTTGTCCATCGCCGCGACCAGGTTGCGGGCCCGCGTCT
>CAZJTB010000373.1:0-3395 GCA_964548485.1 uncultured Chryseobacterium sp.
AGGCGGCATCCGTGCTGCCGGCCAAGCTTGCGCCACAGGTGGCGATCAGCGCCGCGCTGCACGCGTCGTTGGCAGGTTGGGCGTGCGCGGCCGAGGCCACGAGGAGGGCGATGCAGAGCAGCGTGTTGCGCATGGCGGGGTGTTGGCGCGACGAATGTATAAGGGACCGGGATGCGCGGTTCCCGCATCGTGGCATTGAAGGGAGATCCTATCAGGCACCCGTGCACGGCGATCAATCGTTCCTGCGCAGCCGCCGCTTGTCGGGGTCCTCGTGGAAGTAGTACCGAAGGTCTAGGGTGAGGTAGCTGCCTGCCACACTGAGCCGCTCGGTGCGCGCGGTGCGCGACGGCGGGCCGTAGTAGATGTAGCTGATATCAGCCAGCGCCAGCTCGTTGAAGGGGCGGTGGTAGGTGGCGCCCAGGTAGAAGATGCCGCTCTTGTCGCTGCGGTACTCGAAGCCCAGGTTGCCGATCACGCTGCCCTGTGCCCAATGCCTGCGGAAGATGTAAATGCTTCCATTCTGGAGCAGCCCCTCCACATCACTGGGATAGAAATCGAGCGAGGCGCCCAGCGCGGTGTTCATCCAGGTCTTCTCGCCCAGCCGGATGAAGACCAGGCCCATCACCGGCAATTCGTACCCCGTGTAGCGGATGGGCGCCGCTTCAGCGTATCCGCTGGTGTCATTCTCCACGGTATAGCGGAACCGGCGCTGCATCTGGCCCAGGCCGGTCTCGAGCGAAATGGTGTTGGTGAGGCCGATGCGGACGTTCATGCCGAACGCGAATCCGCCTTCCAGCGAAAGGGTGTAGCGCACATGCTCGGCCCGAGCCTCGGCATCCTTCTCGAAGTAGGTGAAGGGCACCACGGGCTTGAGCCGCAGCCCGAAGGTGGTGACGGCGCGCTGAGCGTGGAGCGGGGCCCACCCCGAACCGATGGTGAGCAGGATCCCGAGCCGGAGGATGAATCGCGCCATGGTGCCCAAAGATGCTTCAGCGCACCGGTCGGCAGCGGCGCAGCCCGGCATGCGGGGGCTTTCAGCGCAGGAGCGCGGCGATGCGGGCATCAATGGCCTTGAAGCGCGCCCGCCAGCGCCAGGCCGATCAGCAGCGCAAGCAGGCCCAGTAGTCCCCATCGCAGCATCGGATCGGAAAGGAAGGGCTTGCGGTGGCGGCCAAGCACCCGTTAGTTGATGCGGACGGCGGTTTCACGGTGGTGCTGTCGCACCGCCACCAGGAAGGGAGGGCCGTCGGCCGCATCGCGCTCGTGCCGCGTGCCTGCTTCCTCCAGGCCGATCGCGAATTCATCCGCTTGCCCGGCCGTGGGGAACCGGAACACGATCCATCCCGGCTCGGTGGGGTGATCGTCGTAGTTGGTGAGGTTCGGCAGTCTCATCGCTCATGCCAGGTGGCCACGGTTTCCAAGGGCCTGCGATGACCCTGCGGCCATTCGATGGATGGATACCCGATGTAGAACAGCCCGAGGGCCTGATCGTCCGGGCCGAGGGCCAGGAAATCGCGCATGGCCGCGCCGGTCATGGGTCCACCTGTGGCCCAGAAGGCACCCAGCCCGTAGGCCGCGCAGGTGAGGTGCATGTTCTGCACGGCGCACGCCACGGCGAGCAGTTCATCGCGCTCGTTGATCTTCCGCTTGGGGTCGCGCGCCATGGCCAAAGCGATGACCACGCTGCTCTGCATGGGCCGCTGGGTGAGGTTGTCGAATTTCCGCTGCAGGAAGCTCTCCTGTGGCGTGGATGCGCGATAGGTCTCGCCCAGGAATGCCGACAGCCGTCCGCGCGCCTCACCGGTGAACACGTGGAAGCGCCATGGTTGCGTGAGCCCGTGCGTGGGCGCCCAGGTTCCGTTGACGAGGACTCGTTCCACAATCTCGCGATGCACCGCACGGTCGGTGTAGTCTTTCGGGTAGATCGTGCGCCGGTGCCGGATGAGGTCGCTGATCTCGCTCACGCTGAATTTCATGGCGCAAAGAGAAGGCATGCGGGCCTTCGGGCAGCGAATGGCCAGAAGCGCGCGTCATACCTTCCGCCACCAATCACCATTCAGCAATGACCTTCCGTAACGCCATGGCCTGCCTGTCAGCAGGTCTGCTCGCGACCGTTTCTGCCCAGCCCACGCTCACCCCCGCGAATGTGCCCAGCCCGGGCAGCGAGTTCCCGGTTTGGAGCCGCGACGGGTATGCCAGCCATGGCCCCGCAGGCGCGAACGTCGATTACGATTACTGGAACATGCTGCTTCCGAACACCGGGAACCGGAGCTACCGGTGGCACAGCGCATCCGTATCGCCCACGAGTTCCAGCATCCCATCGGCCACCTTGCTCAGCACCGATGGCGGCTCCGACACCCTGTTCTGGGCGGTTACGGCCAATGGCCTGGAGCAAGTGGGGTCCAAGGCCACCGACGAGGGGGGCAACCCGGTGAGCTATACCGACGCCATCTTGGAGCTGAAGCTGCCGTGCACCTTCGGCACCACTTGGACCGATGCCACGAGCGCCTCGATCAATACCATGTTCGGCACCGTTGCCCGCACGGGATCCATTCAAGGCCATGCCGATGGCTACGGCACCCTGCGGATGCCTTTCATGCAGGTGATCCCCAATGTGCTCCGTGTGAAGGTGCGCCGCGACCTCTCTGATCAGTCAGCGCTCGGCTTGGTCCGTCGCATCCGCAATTCGCGGTATTTCTATGCAGCGGCTTCAACCTATCCGCTCCTGAAGCTGCAGGAGGATTCCATCCAGGTATTCGGAGGCGGCTGGGCCGTCACCTACAGGGCGGAGTGGCAGGGCAATGGGTTCACCGTCGGTTTGGATGAGCACCAGGAGATGGGAGCGGCCTTCACGGCCTATCCCAACCCGGCACGTGATCAAGTGACCGTTCTTCTTGGCGAACCTGCGCAAGCGGAGGCACGCCTGTTCGATGCCACCGGCCGCGTGGTGCGGCGCATGCGTTTCGCCGCCAACCTCGCGATGATTGACGTGAGCGGCTTGGCACCGGGCACGTACGCGTTGCAGGTACTCGACGGGGCCGGCCGGAACCTGGGCATGCAGCGGCTGGCCGTAGAGTGATCGCGGCCTGCATGAGGCTGTTGGCATGGCACCGGCTGCATCAAGCCCATGCTCGATCCTGAACGTGTGCCAGTTCGCGCCGGCTTGGCATGGGCTCTGGCAGCGGCCACGCTCGTGCTCATGGGTGGCGGCGGGCTTTGGCTCATCGCGTCCGTGCAGCAGCGCTCATTGTGGTTGGTGGTCCTGGGCAATGCGGACCCTTGGGGCCAACTAGCCGTAGGCGCAGTTGGAGGATTGGTCGCAGGAGGGCTCGCGTGGCGTTTCATCGCATCTGCCTGGATGCGCCCGGTCCTTGACCGTTACGCCGCACTGATCG
>CAZJTB010000374.1:0-737 GCA_964548485.1 uncultured Chryseobacterium sp.
AGTTCGACAAGGCCGACCAGTTCTACCAGAAGTTCCTCGATGGCGTGGATGCCCGGCATGCCATGCGCCCCGTGGCTGCCCGTGGAAAGGAGCAGGTGGCCAGCGCCCGCGAGCTGCGCAAGACCCCGGTGGGCTACCAGGTGAGCAATGTGGGCCCCATCATCAACAACGACCATCCGGACTTCAGCCCGGTACTATCCGTGGATGGCAACGCCCTCTTCTACACCAGCCGCCGCATCCGGCCCGACAGCAGCAACAAGGCCATCCTCGACCCCATCGCGGGCCTGCCCTACGAGAACATCTACGTGAGCTACAAGGACCGCGAAGGCAACTGGCAGGCGCCCGAGCTGCTCAACATCAACCCCAGCGGCGCCGGCCACCTGGCCAGCGTGAACGTGGCCGCCGATGGGCAGACGCTCTACATCTACCGCGACGATGGCGGTGATGGCAATATCTACGAGAGCAAGCTGGGGGGCGAGGTCTGGAGCGACCCCGTGCTCATGGGCAGCGACATCAACACGCGCTCCTGGGAGACGCACGGCGCCCTCGCGGCCGATGGGAACACCTTCTACTTCATCAGCAACCGCCCCGGCGGCCAGGGCGGGCGCGACATCTACCGCGTGGTGCGCCTGCCGAACGGCGCCTGGAGCAAGGCCCAGAACCTGGGCAACGTGGTGAACACCCCCTACGACGAGGATGGCGTGTTCATCCACCCCAATGGCCGCACCATGTACTTC
>CAZJTB010000374.1:790-3384 GCA_964548485.1 uncultured Chryseobacterium sp.
ACCGAGCTGATGGACGATGGCCGCTGGACCCCGCCGGTGAACCTCGGCTATCCGCTGAACACCGTTGACGACGACGTCTTCTTCATCACCACCGCCGATGGGCGCCGCGGCTACTTCAGCAGCGACCAGATCAGCGGTTACGGCGAGAAGGACATCTACTTCGTCGATTTCCCCAGCGACGCCGAGAGCGAGGGCCTGGCCGTGCTCAAGGGCTTCATCATCCCCGCGCCCGGAGAGAGCCTGCCGCCCAGCACCATCCTGTACGTCACGGACAAGACCACCGGCGAGGTGAAGGCCTACAAGCCGCGCCAGCGCGATGGCGTTTACGTGGCCATCCTGCCCCCCTGCCGCGAGTACAACCTCGATTACCGGGTGAACGACAAGACGGTGCACACCGAGGACATCTTCGTGGAATGCGAGAGCTCGTACCAGGAGATCAACAAGGAGATCTACCTGGCGCCCGTATCGCTCGGCGGCCCGGCCAGCATCGTGGACCTGCCGAAGGGATCGCCGCCTGGCAAGAAGGAGAAAGGCGAGCCGGTGAAGAAGCCCGCCAAAGACTCGGACATCGCAGCGAAGCCTGGCAAGGACAAGCCCCTCACCGATGCCGAGCTGAAGGAGAGGGCCAGCAAGCACACCGCGCCCGACGCGAGCTACGCGGATGAATACGCCAAGTACTACGCCTACAACGTGAAGGACATCGACCAGAGCGAGCAGCGCTGGCGCGAATTCATCGATGTGGTGGCCAAGCTCATCACGGAGAAGGGCGAGGCCCGCGTGGTGATCGAGGGCAGCGCATCGAAGGTGCCGACCCGGACCTTCGGCACCAACGAGAACCTGAGCAAGCAGCGCATGGAGGATGCGCGCAAGCGCCTGGTGGAAGCCGTGCGCGCCCGCGGCCTCGATGCCGACAAGCTCCGCCTGGAAGCCGTGAACAACCTCGTTCAAGGCCCCCGCTACCAAGGCGACTACCAGAACACGGAGAAGTACGGCAAGTACCAGTACGTGAAGCTGAAGGTGCGCTGAGCCTCGCAGGCCCGGCGAAGGCCCGCTCCGCTCACACCTCACGCCCATGGGCGACTACCAGATCCCCCAGGAGAGCCTCGGGCGCTTCTCGTGGAGGCGCCCCATCACCTCGTACACCCGCGTCCATTACTGGGTAAGCAGGTACATCACGCCCCTGACGCGCAACCGCGCATGGCTCGTGCGGCGGAAGAAGTGGGCCAGGCTCGACTACCTCAATGTCGGCTGCGGCTATGGCCTGCATCCAGGCTTCGTGAACATGGACATCATCTGGAAGCCCGGCGTGCTCGTCTGGGACATCGGGAGGATCGCGCGCGACCCCCTGCCCTTCCGCGATGGAACCTTCAAGGGAATCTACACCGAGCATTGCCTGGAGCACATCGAGCTGGACGAGGCACGCGCCAACATGCGCGAGTGGCACCGTGTGCTGAAGCCCGGAGGTATCGTGCGGATCATCGTGCCCGATGGGGAGATCTACATCGACGGATGGATCGCGCATCGCTCCGGCAAGGCCGTGGAGCTGCCGTATGCCCGGCAATGGGGCGAGGCCACGCCCATGATGAGCATCAACCGCGTGAGCCGCGACGCGCACAAGTACCTCTACGACTACGAGACCATGGCCCTGCTGCTGCGCGAGGCGGGATTCCGCGACGTGCGCAAGTGCTCCTTCGGCATGGGCAGCGACCCCATGCTGCTGAAGGACAGCAAGCATCGGGAATGGGAATCGCTCTACGTGGAAGCCACCAAATAGCGCGCATGAGACTCAGCCTCCAACGCCCCCTCGCCTTCTTCGACCTGGAGACCACCGGAACGCGCATCGGCAGGGACCGCATCGTGCAGATCGGCATCGTGCGCCTGATGCCCGATGGAGCGCGCGCCAGCTACCAGACGCTGGTGAACCCGCAGATGCCGATACCCGCCGAGGCCACCGCGGTGCATGGCATCACCGACCTCGACGTGGCCATGGCGCCCACCCTCGACGCCGTGGCGCCCGAGATCCTGCGCGAGCTGGACGGATGCGACCTCGCGGGCTTCAACCTGCTGCGCTTCGATGTTCCCTTCCTCGCCGAGGAGCTCTTCCGGGTGGGCGTGGAATGGGATCACGCCAGCCTGCGCATCGTGGACGTGCAGCGCATCTACCACCAGATGGAGCCCCGCGACCTGAGCGCCGCGCTGCGCTTCTATTGCGGTCGCGAGCACGAAGGCGCGCACGATGCCCTGGCCGATGTGGAAGCCACCGCCGATGTGCTCCTGGCCCAGCTGGAGCGCTACCCCGAGCGCCTGCAGGGCACCGTGGATTTCCTCGGCGAGCTGAGCGGCGACCGCAAGCGCAGCCCCGATGCCGCCGGCAAGCTCAAGTTCGACGAGCACGGCGCCATCTGCCTCACCTTCGGGAAGTACAACGGCTGGACGCTGGAGAACATCGGCCGCAACGACCCTGGATACCTCCAATGGCTCATGAGCAAGGCCGAGCTGCCCGGAAGCACCTTGGCCGTGATGCGCAACGCGCTGGCGGATATGAGTGCGTGAGCCGTGGTTGCGGATTGAACCAAGGTTGAGGGTTGAACCGA
>CAZJTB010000375.1:0-3381 GCA_964548485.1 uncultured Chryseobacterium sp.
CTGGAGCCAGGCCTTCGGGCAGGCATGCAGGATGCCTTGGTGCGCGCGCAGCGTGAGCCCGACGCCCGTTTTCAGCCAGGGAACCGTATGCTGCTCCGCTTCAATCCCGGCCGCCCGCTCCCGGATCAGCGCTTCACCTGGCTTGCGCACCACGCTCAGGAAGAAGCCTTCGCCGCGCACGCGATGCGGATAGCAGAGGTAGCCGATGGCGCCGTCCCGCCCGACGCGCTCCACACCCCATTCCGCAGCCATGGGCAGTTCCATCGCCTCACCGCCCAAGGCCACGATCGCGGCAACCTGCGCCTCATCCTCCTCCGGCTCCCAGGTGCAGGTGCTGTAGATCAGGCATCCGCCGGGAGCCAGCGCGTTCCAGGCCTCTTCAACGATCCGCGCCTGAAGGGCGGCGCACTGCCGCACGAGTCCGGGAGACCATTGCGCCCTTGCGAACGCATCCCTGCGGAACAGTCCTTCGCCGGAGCAGGGCGCATCGACCAGGATGAGGTCGAAAGCCTCCGGCATGGCACGCAGATCCGCCGGGTCGCTACCGGTGACGATGGCATTGATGGCGCCTTGCTTCCAGAGATTCTCAGCGAGCACAGCGCGCCGCTGGGCCACCGGTTCGTTTGCCACGAGCAGGGCGCCCGGTGCGAGGAGCGAGGCCAGGTGGGTGCTCTTGCCGCCCGGCGCGGCGCAGAGGTCGAGCACCAGCGCATCGCGCTCCGCGATGCCCGAGGCGCGCACGGCTTGCTCGATGAGCATGGAGGAGGCTTCCTGCACGTAGTAGGCGCCTGCATGCAGCAAGGGATCCAGGGTGAACGCGGGGCGTTCCGGCAGGTAGCGGCCTTGGGCGCACCAGGGCACGGGCTCTGCGCTCAGCGGGAATGGCTTCGCTGGATTCAGGCGGATGCTCACCGGGGCGATCGCATCCAGCGCAGCGATCAATGGCCCCGCTTGCTGGCCCAATCGTGCGGCGATGCGCTCATGGAACGCCTCATGCAGGCGGCCATCGGCCTTGGGCATGCCTGGGCGCTGCTTCCGCCGCACCATGGCTCAAGCCACGCGCTCGCGGTGGATGGTCTCAGCGCGGTCTGGGCCGAGCGATACGATGGTGATGGGCACATCCACGGCTTCCTCCACGCGGCGGATGTAGCGCTCCAGAGCGTCGGGGATGCCCTTGGCCACGCTCGCGGCCGACCAGCCGGGCATGTCCGCATAGACCGGCTCGATGCCGTGCGTGACATCATAGGGCATGCGGTCGGTGAGCTGGCCGTTCACCTTGTAATGCGTGCAGATGCGCACGGTATCGAATCCGCAGAGCACATCGGCCTTCATCATGGCCAGCGCGTCGATGCCGTTCACCATCACGGCGAAGCGGAGGGCCGGCAGATCGAGCCAGCCGCAGCGTCGGGGCCGGCCCGTGGTGCTGCCGAACTCGTGGCCTGCCTGGCGCATCCGCTCACCCACGGCATCGTCGAGCTCGGTGGGGAAGGGGCCGCTGCCAACGCGAGTGCAATAGGCCTTGAAGATGCCCGTGATGCGGCCGATGCGGTTGGGCGCAACGCCCAGCCCGGTGCAGGCCCCGGCGCTGATGGTGCTGCTGCTGGTGACGAAGGGGTAGGTGCCGAAGTCGATATCGAGCAGGGTGCCTTGCGCGCCTTCGGCGAGCACGCGCTTGCCAGAGCGCAGGGCCTGGTCCAGGTAGTGCTCGCAATCCACCGTGCGGAAGGCGCGGAGCTGGTTCACCGCATCGAGCCATTCGGCACCGGCCTCGGGGCTGGCGCCCTCCTGCCCGAATTGGGCGAGCAGCCGCTCATGCTTGCGCACCAGCGCGCCGTACCGGTCCATGAAATCAGGCTGGAACAGGTCGCCCACGCGCATGCCGTTGCGGCCGGTCTTGTCCATGTAGGTGGGGCCGATGCCCTTGAGCGTGCTGCCGATGCGCTGCTTGCCCTTCTCCGCCTCGCTGGCGGCATCGAGCGCGCGGTGCGTGGGCAGGATCAGGTGCGCGCGCCGCGAGAGCAGGAGCGCTGAGCGGATGTCAACGCCCGCGGCTTCCAGGGAGCGCACCTCGCGCAGGAAGATGACGGGGTCCACCACCACGCCATTGCCCACCAGGTTCACCGTGCCCTCGCGGAACACCCCGCTGGGGATGGTGTGCAGCACGTGCTTGGTGCCCTCGAACAGCAGGGTGTGCCCGGCATTCGGCCCGCCTTGGAAGCGGGCGATCACGTCGTAGCCTGGCGCGATCACATCAACGACCTTGCCCTTGCCCTCATCGCCCCATTGGGCGCCGAGGAGCACATCCATGCGCGCGCCCACGATCAGCCCTTGATTTTGGCCACGGCTTCCTCCACCGTCGGGGTGAGGATGAAGACCGAATCGAGCTTGGTGACCACGAAGAGCTGCCGCACGCTGGGGCTCACGCGCGCGATGAGGGTGTCGCCGCCCGCATTGCGGGTGCGGGTGAGCAAGCTGATGAGGATGTTGAGCCCGGTGCTGTTCATGTACTGCAGGTCGCCCATGTCGAGCACCACGCTGGTATGGCCGGCATCCACCTCCGTGTCCAGCGCCTCCATCAGGCGGTCGGCCTGGTGCTGGTCCATGAGGCGGCCTTTCATATGGAAGACCTTGATGCCGTTGTTCTCGGAGATCTCCAGTTCGAAGGGCGGGCGTTCAGTGGTGGTCATCTAGTTCTGGCGTTTTGCTTGGCACGCTGCGCAGGTGCCGTGAATGTGGAGTGCGTGCCGGCGTACCCGGAAGCCCATGACCTCGCTCACCGTGTTCCGGATCTGCTGGATGCGCGGATCGCAGAACTCGGAGACCGCGCCGCATTCATCGCAGATGAGGTGATCGTGCTGCCGGAAGGCATGGGCGCGCTCGAACCAGCTCTGCGCGCCGTTGAAATGGTGCTTGCGCACCAGGTCGCAGTTCAGCAGCAGCTCCATGGTGTTGTACAGGGTGGCCCGGCTCACGCGGTACTTCTTCGACTTCATGCGGCCATAGAGCCGCTCGATGTCGAAATGGCCCTCCTGCGCATACACCTCGCTCAGGATGGCGAAGCGCTCGGGCGTCTTCCGGTGGCCATGCTGCTCCAGGTAGTCGCGGAAGATCCGCTCCACGCTGCGCTGCTGCTCGGCCACTTGCATGCGGCAAATGTAACGCCCTCGCTGCTGCGGCTTCCCGGCGCGCGCCGTGGGCGGGGCGATTCGGTGCTCACACCGCGCCAGCCCGCCTAGAAGCCCTACTTTCGCGCGCTTTTTCACCGCCATCGGCTTCTTCCGGGTGCCCCCCGGCAGCCTGCGCCAGGCGGCTACCGACCCCTCGCCATACGTTCCCCATGAAAGACCTGCGCAACATCGCCATCATCGCCCACGTGGACCA
>CAZJTB010000376.1:0-3371 GCA_964548485.1 uncultured Chryseobacterium sp.
CGATGTCCACCACCACCTCCTTGCCGGCTGTTACCAGCACATTGGGGATGGTGGCGGGCTTGTAGCCGATGTAGCTCACTTGCAGCGCCTGCCTTCCGAAAGGCACCGCCTCCAGGCGGAAACGGCCATCCATATCGGTGGCGGCGCCCATGGGCGGGTCGCTGCCCACGAGGAGCACGGTGGCGCCGGGCAGGGTCATCTGCGTATCGGCGTCCTTGATGGTGCCCTTCACCACCTGGGTCTGGGCATGCAGCAGGCCGGGCAGCGCTGCCGCGAAGAGGGAGAAGAGGATCGAGCGCATGGGGCGGGTGTTGTTGTGGCGGCGAAACTGGCCGGTCATGAATGCCTGCGCGTGCGCTCCAAGGCCCATCCTGCCAAGCAGCCCGATGAAGCGCCGATGGGATCGGTTGGAATGCGGCCAATGCCAGCGCTTCCCCGAACTCCGCTTCATTTCGGCCCGGCTACGCTTCACCGTCCGATACCGACGCTTCACCCCCAGGCGCACGGTGGGCATCGGCCCTCGCGGTACTTTCGGGGCAGCGTCGGTGCCTGTGAACAGGCTGGACGCCGGTTCGACATGACCCGCTTCAACCTGCTGAAGGAGCCCTGGCCGCGCATCATCGGCATCCCGCTGGTGGCGCTGGCGCTCGGGCTGCTCTTCCACCCGGCTGCCCTCACCTGGCGGATGTATGCCATCATGGTGCTGATCACGGGCATCATGTGGCAAGGCTGCTTCACTATCATCAGCATCTTCCGGAAGCGCTATCCGGGATTCGAGCGCACGGGGCAGCGGATCACCATCAGCATCGGCGTGATGTGCGCGTACATCGTCACAGTCGATTACCTCACGTGCTCGGCGCTCGCAGCGCTCGGCATCCAGGAGAATGCCTACGCCACCGGCGCTTGGAAGCTGAACCTGATCAAGTGCTTCGGCACCACCGCCATCATCGCCACGCTCTACGAGGCGGGCTACTTCTTCGCCATGTGGAAGCGGCAGGCCATCGAGGCCGAGGCGCTCAAGAGCCGCCAGCTGCGCGCGGAGCTAGACACCCTGCGCAACCAGGTGTCGCCGCATTTCCTCTTCAACAGCCTGAACACGCTGGTGGCCCTGATCCCCGAAGACCCCGCTCAGGCCGTGAAGTTCACGAAGGCCTTGAGCCATGTGTACCGCTACATCCTCCAGCACAAGGACAAGGAGGTGGTGGACCTGGGCACCGAGCTCGATTTCACCGAGGCCTACATCCACCTGATGAAGGTGCGCTTCGAGGACGCCTTGCGCATCCACGTGGATGTGGCTCCAGCGCATCGGTCGCTGCTGGTGGCGCCGCTCACGCTGCAGCTGCTGCTGGAGAACGCGCTGAAGCACAACGTGGCCTCCACGCGCACCCGCTGCAGGTGGACATCCACGTGGAGCAGGGCCGCAACCTGGTGGTGCGCAACAACCTGAACCGGCGGCAGGGCACGGTGGAAGGCACCGGCACGGGCCTCAGCAACGTGAGGCAGCGCTACGCCATCCTCAGCGACCGGCCGGTGGATGTGATCGAGACGCGCGAGCACTTCCTGGTGGCGCTCCCCTTGCTCGAGATGGGCGCCTACGAACCCGTGGCTCGATGACCATCCGCGCGCTGATCATCGAGGACGAGGCTCCGGCCTACCGCCGCCTTGCCAGCCTGCTGCAGCAGCATCATCCGCACGTGGAGGCCGTGGATGTGCTCGACAGCATCGCAGGGGCGTTGCGCTGGTTCACCGAGAACAAGGCGCCCGACCTCATCCTGAGCGATATCCAATTGAGCGATGGCCTCAGCTTCGAAATCTACAAGCAGGTGCTGCCGCCCTGCCCCATCATCTTCACCACGGCCTACGATGCCTACATGCTCGAGGCCTTCCGCACCAACGGCATCGATTACCTGCTGAAGCCCATCGAGGAGGAGGACCTGGCGCGCAGCCTCGACAAGTTCGATTCGCTGCGGAAGACAGCGCCGGTAGCGCCCGACATCGAGCGCCTGCTGGCGTCCCTGGGAGCGTCCAAGCCCGCGTACCGCGACCGCTTCCTCATCAAGCTGGGGCAGAAGCTGCTGCCCGTGGCCACGCGCGACATCGCCTGGTTCTTCAGCAGCGACGGCGCCACCGAGCTGCTCACGCGCGATGGCAAGCGCCACCTGCTCGACCTGCCGCTGGACGAGATCGAGCAGCAGCTGGATCCCGTGCGGTTCTTCCGCCTCAACCGCCAGTGCATCGCCTGCATCGAATGCATCCAGGTGGTGCACCAGCATTTCAACGGCAAGCTGAAGGTGGAGCTGAGGCCCGCAGCGCCCGATGAGGTGATGGTGAGCCGCGAGAAGGCACGGGCGTTCAAGGAGTGGCTGGATGGCGGCGCTTGAGGGCCGGCATCCGATCTTCGCGGCGCCGCTGCCCGAAGGCTCCGGCGAACCCAGCATGAGCGACGGCTACGTGAAGTCCCATTCGGAAGGCGGCATCGCCTCCGTCACCTTCCACCACCCCAAGAGCAACAGCTTGCCTGGCCACATCCTGCGTGGCATGGCCGAGGCCATCACCGCCGTTGGTCATGATCCCGCCACGCGCGTCATCATCCTGCGCAGCGATGGCGACAAGGCCTTCTGCGCGGGCGCCAGCTTCGATGAGCTGGTGGCCATCGCCGACGAGGCGCGCGGGCTCGAGTTCTTCAGCGGCTTCGCGCACGTGATCAACGCCATCCGCACCGTCCCGGTCTTCGTCATCGGCCGCATCCACAGCCTTTGCGTGGGCGGCGGCGTGGGCCTGGCCTGCGCGGTTGACATCGCCTACGCGCACAGCAGCGCCAGCGCGCGCCTCAGCGAGCTCGCCGTGGGCATCGGCCCCTTCGTGGTGGGCCCGGCGGTGGAGCGCAAGGTGGGCGCCGGCCATTTCGGACTGCTCAGCGCCACGCCCGCCGCGCGCCGCAGCGCCCAGTGGTGCGAGCAGCACGGCATCTACGCGGAGGTCTTCGACACCGTGGAGGCCCTCGACGCCCGCATCGACGCCCATGCCCGCGAACTGGCCGCCTACAGCCCCGAGGCCATGGCCGACATCAAGCGCGTGCTGTGGAAGGGCACCGAGGATTGGGGCAGCTTGCTCATCGAGCGCGCCCAGATCAGCGGCCGGCTCGTGCTCTCCGATTTCACGCGGAACGCGATCGCCAGGTTCAAGGCCGAGGCGGCCAAGCGCTAGCGAAGGCGGTCTGCGCTGCGCACCAGTTCCTCATCCTTCCAGATGGCCCGCCAGGCCAGCAGGGCCAGCGCCAGCGATGCCACGGGAAGAAGGAAGCCGGGCTGAAGCACCCCGCGCGCGCCGCTGCCCAGGTAAGCCGCTATGGAGGCGTGGGTGAAATAGAG
>CAZJTB010000377.1:0-1362 GCA_964548485.1 uncultured Chryseobacterium sp.
GGGCGGGCTTGGCAAAGCGCGCATCATCGGCCAGGTCCCACATCCAGGTGTTGTAGAGCACAAGGCCCTTCACGTTCGAGGTGCGCGCCAAGGCATGTTGCAACCCGATGCCCCCGCCGAAGTCGGTGACCACCAGCGTGACATTCTTCAAACCCAGGTGGTCGATGAGGTCCTGCAGCCGTCTGGCATGGGCGGCCACTGTGTAATCCGCACCGGATGGCTTATCGCTAAGGCCGAAGCCCAGGTGGTCAGGTGCGATGCGCCGATGGGTGGGGGAGAAGGCTTTGATCAGGTGGCGGAAGCCGAAGCTCCAGTCCGGTGTGCCATGCACGAAGAGGAGCACCGGCCCGCTGCCTTCGTCCACATAGTGCATGCGCCCCTCGGCATGGTGGAAGGTGCGTGCTTGGAACGGGTGCTCGGCGCGATCGAGCCATGCCGGATGTTGGATGCCATCGTTCATGCCGTGAAGCTTGATCCCGTTGCGCCCGAATGCGCTTGATGCGCATCAAGAACGGCCGGGACGGCGCCACCTTTGCCGCCCGATGACAAGGCGGATGCGCTGGGGCCTCGCGGGGCTGGCCTTGCTTGGCTTGAGCGGCTGGCTGCTTTGGCCCGAGCCCGCTCGGAGCGAAGCGGAGCAGTATCGCCTCACCGAAGCGGAGCTGGCCTCGTTGGAGCCCGGCGACATCATCCTTCGTCGCGGCTCGGGCATCGTGAGCGACTTCATCGCGCAGCTGCTGAGGGAGCCTTACGATGTATCGCACTGCGGCATCATCGTGGAGCACGACAGCGCGCTCTGGGTGGTGCATTCGGTGAGCAGCAGCCTATCCGACTTCGACGGCATGCAGGCCCATCGCCTGCCTGTCTTCGTGGCGCAGAGCAAGCCCCGCAGCGTTGTGGTGAGCAGGCTGCGCACGGAGAAGGACCGGGGCCGTATCGCGCTGCGCGCCAAAGAGTACCTGCGCCGCCAGGTGCCCTTCGATCACCATTTCGACCTGGAGGACAGCACCACCATCTACTGCTCCGAGCTGGTCTGGCGCATCCTCCGCGATGACTACGAGGTGGACGTGTTCGGCTCGGGCGCTGCGAGCGATGAGCTGGGCCGTTACCGCTTCGCGCGCTTCACCGATACCGCCCGGTTCGATATCGTACTCAGCCACCAGAAGCAGCGGCCCCGGCAGGCGGAGTAGCATCCGCGCTGCCGGGGCCGTTATCGTGGGCTGCCCTTAGTGAGCGGCTTCCTTCAGCTCTTCGCCAGCGGCCTCCAGGGCATCGCCGGTCTCCTCCATCAGGCTGTCGAGGCCCATGTCCATGCCGCCGGTGTCGCCAGCGCCATCCTCCTTGGCCATGTCAACGAGCCAC
>CAZJTB010000377.1:1372-3371 GCA_964548485.1 uncultured Chryseobacterium sp.
AGTCCGGCGTCGATGTCGTTCATCATGTCGCTGCCGGCATCGCCCATGTTATCCTCCTTAGCCATATCAACGAGCCACTTGCCGTCCTTCTGCACCAGGTTCAGGGTCTCATCGGCGTCCTTGCCGTCGGTGCGGTAGGTCACCGTGGCCTTCTCGCCCTCGACCTTCTCGCCGAGGATCTTGAAGCTCGCTTCGCTCTTTGCGGCATCGCCCATCATCTTCATCATGGGGGCCATCATGTCGAGCATCTGAGCGGTCTTCTCGGTGCCCAGCTTCTTGGCGGCATCGAAGTCCATCTTGTTCAGCGCGGCGAGGTACTGCTCAGCCACTTGGGTGGGGGTGTCGGAGGCAGCGCCGCCGCAGGCAGCGAGGAGGGCGGCAACGGCCAGGGAAAGGACGAAACGGGTCTTCATGTTTGGGGTTGGTGAAAGTGAAAGTGGCCGCGAAGGAAGGCAATTTCCCTGAAAGCGAGCAGGTTGTTTTCAGCCCAGGAGCAGCGCGGGCGCATCGGGGCCGGTGTTGCACACCAGGTCGATGATGCTCATGCGGGCCTGGAAGCCGTGCCGCGCCGCGAATACCTGCGGGTACGTAGGCAGGGGCGGAAGGCCCGGCGGGAGCGGGCGCTTCGGGTGCAGCGAATCGCGCAGGTCCAGCGCATCCGCCGAGGGCTCCGCATACCGTTCCGCCACCTCCACGGCGGTGGTCAGTCCCAGCCAGCGCATGCCCAGTCGCATCGAGGCCAGGTTCAGGTCGATGAGCCGCTCGTGCCGTGCGAGCAGGAGGTGCTCGATGTCGTCGATGTAGTGGATGAACCATGGCGCGCTGCCGTAGGCGCTGCGAATGGCATGCAGGTGCTGCTGCGGCCAGGGCTCGGCATGGGAGAGGCGCACCGCGTGCATGGGCATCTTGCGCCCATGATCGTGCAGGATCTGCACGCTCAGGTCCTGCGGACCGTTTGGGCCCGCGATGCGCGTGCGCGTGCGGTGGCTCTGGCGCACGTAGTGCTCGCCGGTGTCGAGGAGGGCATGCGGATGCCGGGCGAGCACGAGGTAATGCTCCACGCAGCCGAAGTAGAAGGATGAGAGCAGGGGCTGAGCCACGGCCGGACGAAGATGCGGCGCTAGATTCGTGCTCATGAATCGATTGTTGCACGCCGCGGCCATGGCGCTGCTGGCCGCATGCGGAAGGCCACCGGCCGCGCAGGACCCGGTGGAGCCGGGTGCCAAGGACCCCAGCGCCTCGGGCGAGCTCACAGGCTATTTCACCGATACGCTGCCCTGCGCCGATTGCCCGGGCATCCTCACGGACCTCTGGGTGCGCGGTGATAGCACCTTCATCCTGCAGGAGCGCTACCTGGACCGCGACAGCATCCCATATGGCACCATGGGGCAGTGGCACGTGGTGAATGGGCTGATCACCATCGGCTACACCGGCGACAAGCCCTATTTCTTCCGCCCCTTCAGCGGTGGCCTGGAGCTCGTGGACGAGTCGGGCGCGTCGGATGAGTCTTCGCTGGACTATACCCTGGAGAGGCTGGCCGGCGAGTCGGACGGCTACGTGCCCCGGATGCGGCTGAAGGGCACCTTCATCTACATGGCCGATGCGCAGAGCTTCCAGCCATGCGGCTCCAGGTATGCGTGGCCGTGCGCGGGCGGCATGGACATGAGCGAGGAGGAGGGCGAGCCGCTGAACGGCTTCAGCAATGTGCACCTGCAGCGGGCCTACCTGAAGGCGGTGAAGCAGGGTGGGCGGCCCTGGGTGGTGGAGGCCATCTGCAGCATGAGCATGGGCCCGGCGATGGAGGGCGATGGCACCGATGAGTACATCTGGATCGAGCGGGAGCCGAAGTCCATTGAGAGCTGTCCGTGATCAGATCATGCGCAGGCGCGCGCCCCAGAACCGCTCCTCGAGCCAGATCTTGAACAGCGGATCGATCCACTCGGTCTGCTGCCCCACGAAATCGAGCACCTCCTTGTTCTCCAGCGCGGTGGTCATGCGC
>CAZJTB010000378.1:0-3345 GCA_964548485.1 uncultured Chryseobacterium sp.
GAGGGCGCCTTTCGAGGCCAGCCCGTACACGAGGTTCACCATCCGGGTGGTGATGGTGGTGGAGGTGCCCAGCAGCACGCTGGTGCGGAAGGCCTTGTGCCGCGTGAGCGATTGCGTGAAGAAGAAGATGCAGCCGTAGGCGACCAGTCCGAGCGGGAGCAGCAGGATATGGTCGCCCAAAGGCTTCCAGTCCGGAACCAGCGCATAGACGTGATCGCGCAGCAGCGCGCCGGTGAGCGCCACCAGGGTCATCACGGCCAGGAGGAAGAGGTTGAGCCGCAGCAGGTGCAGGTGCTCGCGGTCGTCCTTGGGCAGCACGTAGGCCGTGGAATAGCCAAGGTCGGAGATGGAGGCGAGGTTGATGACCAGCGCTGAGAAGAGCCCGTAGATGCCGTACACCTCCGGACCGTAGATGCGCGCGATGGTGGGGGTGAGCACCAGCTGGCTCAGCAGCACCACGCTGTTGCCGCTGAAGATGGTGAAGGCGTTGCGGGCGAAGGAGTCCTTCGTACGTATGCGGCGCAGGTCGGTGCGCAGGTGCTCGATGATCCTGCGGGGCAAGGGTGGCGGTCTTCGCGGCCAAGGTATCCCGGCGGGCGTGAGGCACGCCATGCCCATCTTCGCCGCCATGCGCATCGTGCTGTGCACAGGCAATCCGGGCAAGGCGGCTGAGTTGCGCGCGCTGCTGCCCACTAGGGTGGAGGTGGTCACGCTGGGCGAGGCGGGCCTGCCGGATGATCTTCCCGAAGAGCAGGATTCGCTGGAGGGCAATGCCCTGCAGAAGGCCCGCTTCGCTCATGCGCGCACCGGGCTGCCCTGCCTGGCCGACGACACCGGGCTGGAGGTGCCTGCGCTGGGTGGCGCTCCGGGCGTGCGCTCCGCGCGGTACGCCGGCGAGGCGAAGGATGCCGGGGCCAATATGCGCAGGTTGCTGCGCGAGCTGCATGGCCTCCCCGATCGGCGAGCGCGGTTCCGTACGGTGCTGGCATGGGTGGATGCCGACGATGAACGGCTCTTCGAGGGCGCGGTGGAAGGGCATATCACCGAGGCCCCGGCCGGGCTGAAGGGCTTCGGCTACGATCCGGTATTCGTGCCGGCGGGCCATGCGCGCACCTTTGCCGAGATGGATGCGGAGGAGAAGAATGCCATGAGCCACCGGGCGCGCGCCATGCAGGCTGCTGCAGCCTTCCTCGCCAAGCGCTCAGCGGCGCGCTAGCATCCGCTCAATCAGCCCGTTCACGGCGCGCTCCACGCCGATGCCCGAGGCCTCCAGCATCTTCGGGAAGATGCTCGCGCCGCTGAAGCCCGGGGTGGTGTTCACCTCGATCGTCACCAGCCGGTCGCCTGTCCAGATGTGGTCCACGCGCGCCATGCCGCGGCATTCCAGCAGCTCGTAGATCCGGGCCGATCGCTCCTGCACCAGTTGCGTCACCGCGTCGGGCAGCGGCGCTGGGATCAGCTCCTCGGTCTCCTTCGCGTGGTATTTGGCCTCGTAATCGAAGAATTCCCGTCCGTGCCGGATCTCGCAAACAGGCAGTGCCCTGGCAGAGCCATCCAGGTCGATGACCCCGCAGGTGAGCTCGCGCCCGGTCACCGCCGCCTCGGCCATCACGTTGTGGTCCTCGGCGAAGGCCATAGCCAGCGCGGCTTGCAGCTCATCCGGCGCCTTCACCTTGCTGATGCCGAGGCTGCTGCCGCTGCGGTCGGGCTTCACGAAGCAGGGGTAGCCGATGGTGGCGGCGCGGGCGGCCGCATCGGGCATGGTGCGCTGCAGCAGCACCGACGGCGCCACCTCGAAGCCCGAATGGCGCAGGATGGCCGTGGTGGCGTACTTGCTCATCGTGAGCGCCATCGCCGAGACCCCACCGGTCTGGTAGGGCACGCCGAGCAGGTCCAGGTAGCCTTGCAGCAGGCCATCCTCGCCCGGGCTGCCGTGTATGGCAATGAGCGCCCCTTGGAAGCGCTCCCATCCGTGGCCGCGATCGATGGAGAAGCTGCCGCGATCGAAGGGCACTGATGCTCCTCCGGCATCCGCGCAGCTCCAACCGTCGCGGGTGATGGTGACGTGCAGCGGCGTGAATCGGGAGCGGTCGATGGCCGATAGCATGCGGGCAGCGCTCTGGTGGCTGATCACCGATTCGCCGGTGAAGCCGCCGCGCAGCACGGCGATCAAGGGATGGCTCATGGTCCGATGTTCAGCGCGAAGGTGCGGGCTTCCCCGGGCGCCATGCACTGCTGGTCTCAGGAAGCATCCCGATCGGCTTGTTGATGAGCAGGGTGCCGCCCTAATCCGCTTCGCTGCTGAAGCGCGAGCGGAGCGATTCCCAGGCGCCGTTCAGCATGGCCCGCTTCTGCTCGCTGTACTCGCTTGCCGCGGCATCGCGCAGGCGGTTCATGGCGCGGCGCGCGGCCTTCTCGGGCCACACCTCCTGATGCTCGATGATTGTAAGGCACTCGAAGCACTCCTGGGCGTCGCCCTCGATCGCGATGTCCACGAGGCGCTCCAACTGGTCCCGGCAGTCGAGCCCGGCATTCCAGAGCGCGGCGAGGACGTTGCTCCGCACGGGCCGGAGCCGCGGATCGTCCACGGCGGCCATCAGTGCCGGCAGCGCGCCGGAGGCCTTCACCTGGTTCAGCAGCGAGGTGATGCGCTGCGCCACCGCTGCGGACGGATTGGCGGCGAGGGCTTTCAGGAGATGGGCGATCGCGCTCGCATCGCCGTGCTGCTCGATGCGCTCGAGCGCATGCATCGCGGCCTGCTCATCGCCGCCCAGCAGCGCCGTGTACGCCAGCTCCAATCGCTTTTCCTTCGATGCGCGCTCCGCCATGCGGCGAAGGTAGGCCCGGGGTGCGCGCCGATCAATCCCGCTTCAAGCTCAGGAAGCTGCGGCGGCCAGCGCCGCGCTTGAACTTGTAGCTCACCTCGAAGTTGAGGAAGCTGATCGTGTCCAGCAGGCCTGGATTGCCGCGCCTGCTGGTGATGTAGCTGATGGTGCCATCGGTTCCATAGCCAGTGGGGTCGCTGATGTAGCGCGCCAGTTCCTGCGCACGGGCATCGCCGGGGTAGGCGGCGTCGATCTCGTTGTAGGTGGCGTAACGGTCGCTCACGTCGTCGATATGGTCGTCGGTGAACATGATGTAGGTCATCTCCACGCCCAGGCTCACCTGCTTGGTGAGCATGTACCGCACGCCGGCGCCCACCGGGATGCCGATGTGCCAGGGCGAGATGCGGTAGCGGCGGCCTGCTTCACCCGCGCCCACGCCGCCTTCGGTCTGCCACTCGTACAGGTCCGTCTCGTAGGTGCCGTCGCGGCCGATCACGCGGGCGCTCGGGTCGCTCATGGG